>NZ_JBPLZQ010000109.1:0-9670 GCF_054018175.1 Geoglobus sp. | reverse complement strand
CAGGGTGGATCATGCCCTTGAGAATCTCAAGAAGGCTGCAGAGAATCCGGAGGAGAACCTGATGCCGTACATACTCGAGGCGGTGAAGGCGAAAGCAACTCTGGGTGAGATGACCGACGCCCTCAGAGAGGTGTTTGGAGAGTACAGGGCCCCGCAAATCTTTTAAGTCCTCACTTCCTTACCTTTTTCTGGTGGTGCCTTGAAGGAGTGGTTGATTTACCTCGTACCCCCATTTCTCGGAGCTCTCATCGGGTACCTGACCAATGTCGTGGCAATAAAGCTCCTGTTCCACCCGAGGAAGCCTGTTAGGATCCTCGGCATTAAGATTCAGGGCCTCGTCCCCGCAAAGAGCGAGGAGTTCGCAGTGAGGTTCGTTGAGCTCATCGAGGATTACGTCAGGAAAGAGGACTTCAGGGAGCTGATTGACGAGGCAATAGGAAAGACCCTCAGGGAGTCTAAGCTGCTGAAGTTTCTTATGAACCCGGTTATCGAGAGCATTCTTGAAAAGTACGGGTTCAGGGAGAAGATCTCCGAGCATGTGGATGGGCTGGTCAGGAGGTCCCAGGTTTTGCTCAGCTCGGCAATCGTTGAAAACATGGACTTCAAGAAGTTTCTCGAAAAGAAAATTGCCGAATTCAGCGAAGAAGAGGCGGAGTTGATTTTCAAGAGGTTCGCGAAAAAGGAGATGAGGTTCATCGAGATCTCAGGTGCGGTTCTGGGGTTCATCATCGGGCTCGTCCAGACGCTGTTCCTCATTGTGGCATATTAGCACGTAGTGGTACGGGTAGATGTTGAGAGATGCGACACTCGAGAAGTGTTTTCCGAGGAGATCCTTCATCTCTTCCTCGCCGATTCTTTCATCAACCGGAGGGCCGAACTCCGTTTCCACCTTCTTCCAGTCAATAACGCACACGAACCTCGCGATCCTGCTCCACTCGACAAGCCTTTCGGGCTCGTCCACCTCGTGAAGGACGTTCGAAAAGAGGATGAAGTCAACCTGGAAGTCGAAGTCAACAGGTCTGTCTGACAGAATTATGCCCACGTTGTCAATCCCCCTTCTGTCCATTTCCCTTCTCAGCGCCTCCACCATCCTCCACTCTGCATCTATGGCGTAAACCCTCCTGAAGTGCCTTGCCAGCACCTCCGTGAAGTACCCACTCCCGGCTCCGTAATCAACTGCCGTGTCCCTTTTGCCAACTCTGGAAATCACCTCCCTCTCGAACACATCAGTTGGCATGATTTTCCTTCTCCTCTCGCTCAACAGCTCCTCAGGTTTTCCAGAAAACCTGTGTCGCATATTAACCACCTGATTTCAGAACTGCCTTACCGTGTGGGCAATCCTGTGGACAGTTGTGATGAGGCTCAGCGCCGCTACTATCCAGAGCGTTTCGAGGTAGTATCCGAGCAGCAGCCCGATCATTATGAGCGCTATCCTGGTGTCTCTTCCTGCTATGCCAACCTTGCACTCCGCACCTTCAGCTTCTGCCATGGCCCTCGCGATGCTTACGCCGAATGAGAATGTCAGGGCTAAGAAGCCTGCAAGCCAGTAGTCTGAAGGATTGAGGGCGACGATGGCAATTATGATCGCCGCATCCACGAACCTGTCGAAAACCCTGTCGATGAACGCCCCGTACCTTGAGGTTTTGCCGGCCATCCTCGCGAGATCGCCATCGACGCAGTCGAAGATCTGAGAGACAAAGAGCAGGAACACTCCCAAGTAAACCCTGCCGGTCGCGATTATGTATGCTGAGACTAAGCCAAGGGCGAACGCGAAGTACGTTATTGTGTTCGGGTGCACGTTGAACCTCATTAAAAACCTCGCAATCGGCCTCGAAAACCTCCTGTATACGACGTTGGTTATGACGTACTCGAACCTGATTCTACCACCTCCCGGACAAATTTATCGAAAAGACTTAAATAAATTTCAGTCCTCCTTAATCCATGCAGGCGGTCATTCTGGCAGCCGGAATGGGCTCAAGACTCGGAACGCTCACCGAAAAAATTCCCAAGGCCCTTATAGATGTTGGTGGTAAACCCCTCATCGCTCACTCCATAGAAATCCTCCGCGATAGCGGAGTGAGGAGATTTGTAATTGTAACGGGTTACAGGGCATACAAGATCAGGAGCTACCTTGACGAGCACTACGACGACATAGAAGTCGAGTACGTCCACAACCACAGGTACGAAACCACAAACAACATATACAGCCTCTACCTCGCGGCCAAGCACATTTCCGGATCGTACTACATCCTAAACTCCGACATAATATTCCACCCTGGCATATTCAGGAACATCCACGAGAGTGATAGGGAAAACCTGACGATCTCTGTGGACTTCAGGGAGGAGCTCGGGGAGGAGGAGATGAAGGTCGTCGTTGAGGAGGAGAGGGTCGTTGAGATAAGCAAGAAGATCGATCCGAGAAGAGCGCACGGGGAGTACATAGGTATAACTAAGGTTACCGAGCGCTCAGTGAATATCCTCATCGAGTCACTCGAGGAAACGATGGACGTGTACGGAAAGAGGGTGTTCTACGAGCACGCGTTTCAGATGATGATTGACAAAGGGCACGAGGTAAACTTCGCCCCAACCTCCGGACTCGCGTGGACGGAGATAGATACGATTGAAGACCTGATCCGCGCGAGGGAGGAGGTGTATCCTGCGATAGCTGGCAGGTAGTCTGCAGAACCTTTAATTATGTCCTCGTCAGAATTTCATTCGTGGTGGATGACAGGCTGCTGGAGGAGTTGAGGCGGGACTTCTCGAGATTTGCTGGAAGGTGCCGGGGTATCGTGCTCTTCGGATCACACGCCAGGGGAGAGGCCACAAAGAGGAGCGACGTTGATGTGTGCCTTGTAACTCCCGAGGAAGGAGTTTTTGATGCCGTTCTCTCCAAGCTTGGTGGAAAGTACGACATAAGGGTGTTCGAGGATCTTCCGTATCATGTCAGGGCTGACATAATACAGAACCATGTTCGCATTTACGCGAGAGATGACCTCGACATGTACCTCTACAAGCAGTTCAAGATCTGGAAGGACATGGAGCACAGGGTGAGGGAGAACGAATTCGAGAGTGTCTGGGAGAAGATCAGGCTGCGAAGGAGGTGGATGAGTGAGAAGGAAAAGATACTTGGAGAAATTGGAGTGGATAGAAGAAGAGGTTAGCTTCACAGCAGGGATGGATCTCAACGGGAATGTCGAGAGACGGGCTGTGCTTTACTCAATTCTAACTGCAGTTGAGGCTGCGATGGACATAGTGGCAATGCTCCTAAAGGATCTGGGATTTGAAGTTTGGGACGACTACTCTAACATCAAAAAGCTTGTTGATGAGGGTGTTTTAAGCGAGGAAGACGCGGACTTGCTCAGGAGATTCAACGGATTGAGAAACGCGATAGCCCACCACTACAACCATCTCGATCTTAAAAAGGTAGAGGAGGCAATTGAGAGCATGGGTGAGCTGCTGGACGTTGCTGCCAGACTTGTGGAGCTCGCGGAAAAATTGGTGAAGTGAGATCACTTCTTCGCCTGCTCCACTATGACCTCGTAATCTTTCTCGATCTCCTTCAGGAACCTTTCCTTCGTGAATCCGTTTTTGTAGGCTAGCAGCGTGGCACCACCCGCACCCACGCCCTCCTTGACGAATCCCTCGGCATACGCCCTCAGGCCTGGTTTTGCAGACTCACCAAGTCCCGGATCGCTTGCAATAACGTTTGTCGCGGCGATTTCTGCTATGTCTGCAGTGCCGTCCTCAGCGACGTAGACAGTTGTGGCTATGTGAATCTCTCTGTTCTCGTCCAGCCTCCTTATGACATGAGATGCTGCGGCCATCTGCGTACCTCCCGCAAGGACAACCGGCTTCTTCGATCCAAGAGCGATTCCAGCAATGGTGAGGAGCACGGGGTCTCCGACTTCGGCGAGAATCTCGATCGGGTCGTCCGACTTGACCCTGCTCACGGCCTTCTCCATTACCCTCCTCTTTGCCTCCACGGGGTTCTCTGGCATGCTCGACGAGACCTTCGCCTCAACTCCCATGGCCTTCAGAACGGCTCCCGCAGTTGTCGTGCCCGCGGGAATGCTCTCCCCTATCATCAGTACCTCGAACCTCTTGGAAAACTCCCTGCCGAGCATCTTCGCGTACTCGAAAGCCTCGAGAGCGTGCTCGAGATCCATCGCTCTGCCCTCTGCGATGTTGTTTCCCACCGGCGCGTTTATGCTGTAATACGGAATCTTCGGCTTCACCATAAGGCCGCTGTCTATCACGAAGAGGGGCGTTCCGAGCAGCCTTAGTGCCGTGTAGGTTATCAGGGCAGGAGTGGGCTTCCCATCAGGTGTGGCGGGTGGGAATGGAATACTCTTGCAGTGTCCGTAGTAGAGCAGCTCCGCATCTGCGGGTGGCGTGAACTTTATCAGCTCCGGACTCTCCCCAGCAACGGTTATACCGGGGATTTCCGCTGTCCTGGTGTTGCCCACGCACAGAAGAAAGGCCAGGTCCCTCTCGAGCAGGTGGGAGAAGTCCTCACCCTTCACGACTCTGTAGCTCATATCCCAAACTCGCCAGACGGTAATAAAAGGTTTGGTTTTGTAATACAACCGTAATACAACGTTTTCGGGGCTGAAAGTTAAATAGTTTGGAGTCACACGTCAATTTGCATGGAGGGCTGGCTGATCGATGCAGACTACGTAACCGAAAACGATAGGGCTGTTGTGAGGCTCTGGTGTAAGGATGAGGAGGGTGTGTTCATAGTGCATGACAGGAACTTCACTCCCTACTTCTACGTCATCCCTTACGAGGACTTCGATCCAATGAAAGTTGAGGTGGAGGCGAGGAACAGGATCATCTCACCTCAGGGAGCGGAGGTCGTAGAGAAAAAGGTGTTTGGAAGGGAGATCAGTGTTTACAGGATCTACGCTAAGCACCCTCAGGATGTCCCCAGACTGAGGGAGGCGTTCAAGAAGTACGGGGATGTGAGGGAGGCGGACATCCCGTTCGCCTACAGGTACCTGATTGACATGGACCTGGCCTGCATGGATGGCATAAGGGTGGAGGGAAAGGTCAGGCTCGAGAGGGGAATCAGGGTCGTCGAGGCTGAAAGCGTCGAGAGGGTTAGCAGATCTGGATTTCCCGAGCTTAAGGTTCTCGCGTTCGACTGCGAGATGCTCTCAGAGTTTGGGATGGCTGATCCCGAGAAGGACCCTGTCATAATCATCGGCGTGAAGATGGGTGAGTATGAGGAGATAATCCACGGTGAGGAGAGGGAAGTAATATCCAGGTTCGTGAAGGTGATCAGAGAGCTCGACCCGGACATAATTGTGGGGTACAATCAGGACGGGTTCGACTGGCCTTACCTGAGGAAAAGGGCGGAAAAGCTGTCCGTAAGACTCGCGATAGGCAGAGACGGGAGCGAGCTGACGTTCAGGGGAGGAAGGCCAAAGATAACCGGCAGACTCAACGTTGACCTCTACGACATAGCAATGAGGCTTGACGTGAAGGTGAAGAAGCTCGAGAACGTCGCCGAATTTCTCGGCAGGAGGGTTGAGATAGCCGACATAGAGGCCAAGGACATCTACCGGAAGTGGGTTTCTGGCGACAGGGAGAGCGTCTTCAGGTACTCGAGGCAGGATGTACTTAACACGTACTTCATTGCAGAAGAGCTCCTGCCAATGCACTACGAGCTTTCGAAGATGATTCGCGTTCCGGTTGACGACATAACGAGGATGGGCAGAGGGAGGCAGGTGGACTGGCTTCTCCTCAGCGAGGCCTACAGGCTCAACGAACTCGCCCCAAACCCAAGGGAGGTTGAGGAGAGCTATGAAGGAGCTTTCGTCCTCGAGCCAGAGAGAGGGCTGCACGAGAACGTTTACTGTCTTGACTTTGCCTCAATGTACCCCTCGATCATGATCGCCTACAACATCTCTCCCGACACGTACGTTGCGGGAAAGTGTGAGGATTGCTTCGTTTCTCCAGAAGTTGGCCACAAGTTCAGGAAGGAGCCTGATGGGTTTTTCAAGAGGATCCTTAAGGACCTGATACGCCGAAGGCGTGAGGTCAAGGAGAGGATGAAGGAGGTTGACAGGGAAAGCCTTGAGTACAGGCTCCTTGACATAAAGCAGCAGACCCTCAAGGTTCTGACCAACTCCTTTTACGGATACACGGGGTGGAGCGGGGCGAGGTGGTACTGCAGAGCGTGTGCTGAGGCGACAACGGCGTGGGGCAGGCACTTCATAAAGAGGTCCGCTGAAATTGCGAGGAGCATGGGCTTCGAGGTGCTTTACGGTGATACCGACAGCATATTCGTTAGGAAAGACCTGCCACCTGAGCAGCTCGAGAGGGAGGTTGAAGAGCTGATTTCGAGAATAACTGAAGAGCTGCCGGTGACGATCGAGGTGGACGAGGTCTACAGATCAATATTCTTCGTTGAAAAGAAGAGGTACGCCGGACTGACCGGCGACGGCAGGATAGTCGTTAAAGGACTCGAGGTGAGAAGGGGTGACTGGTGCGAGCTGGCCAAGGAAGTTCAGAGAAACGTGATAGAGACAATTCTCAGGGAAAAGGATCCCGAAAAGGCTTTGAAATACGTCAGGGAAGTTATAGCAAGAATCAGGGCAGGGGAATTCTCCCTCGATAAGTTCGTCATTTACAAGGGTCTGACGAAGAAACCATCGAAGTACGAGAGCATGCAGGCGCATGTTAAGGCCGCGCTCAAGGCGAGGGAGTTCGGTTTTGTATATCCCGTTGGAACGAAAGTCGGGTACGTGATACTCGAGGGGAGCGGGAACATAGGAGACAGAGCGTATCCACTCGAGCTGATCGAGGGGTTTGACGGAAAGTATGTCGAAATCAAAACAAAACACGGTACAGAGAAGCGCAAAATAGACAGGGAGTACTACATAAACAACCAGGTAATACCGAGCGTTCTCAGGATACTGGAGAGGTTCGGTTACAGCGAGCTGACCATAAAGGGAAACACACAAAAAACGCTCGACTCGTTCTTTGGCTGATATGCTTGCAACCGATAGAATTGGAGACGTGGAGAGGATCGAGGTTGGGGCAGAGGTTGGGGGAAGAGTGGTGTTCACAACATCATTCTACGTTTACTCAAATCTCGTTTTCGATTCGGGATGCTCGAACGTGAGGGAGGAGGTGGAGGAATATCTCGCGAGTCGGGCACGTGATTCCGTTTACCTCACCCACCATCACGAGGACCACTCCGGAAATGCCGTGCTGTTCGACACAATCCATGCTTTCGGGCTTACCGCTGACATACTGACCTCCGGGTTCGAGATTCCGGAATACAGAAAGGTGGTGTGGGGCGATGTGGAGGAGATTCAGCCTGAAAAGTTTGCCAGGCCGGATGTAAGGTACCTGCACACCCCCGGACATGCCTCAGACCACGTTGTTTACTTCGTGGACGAGTACGCGTTCACGGGAGATCTGATCCCATCGAAAAAGGTTTTCGTGGCCTTGAGAGGTGAAAGTTACACGCAGATAATCGAATCTCTCGAAAAACTCCTTCAGCACGATTTTGAGGTCGCCCTTGGAGGTCATGGTGTGTTCAGCAGAGAAGAGGTCGAGGAGTACCTGAATTACCTCAAGTGGTTGAGACAGAGGTGTTTGGAGCTTTATGAAAGAGGAAAGTCATACATGGAGATCTATGCTGAGGTTTTCGGCGAGGCTGGTGAGAGGGCAATGATGTTTGAAAGGTTTAGCAGAGGAGAGTGGTCAAGGGAGAATCTCGTGAGGTCGCTGCTCGGGGTAGACTGGCAATGAGAGTTGCTGTCGGTTCCAGAAACCCGGCAAAGGTAAAAGGGGTCGAGAAAGCGTTCAGCAGGTTCTTCGGCAGTGTTGAGGTGGTGGATATTGGCGTGAGTTCACACGTTAGCGACCAGCCCTTCGGTGAAGAAACGATAATGGGTGCGATAAACAGGGCAAGGAATGCTTATAGTGAGGAATTCAGCTTTTCCGTCGGAGTGGAGGCGGGTCTGTTCGAGTTCCCGCACACGATAACCGGCTACATTGACTTTCAGGTTGCGTGCGTGTATGACGGCGAAAGATATACCCTCGGCTTCGGCCCCGGTTTTGAGTACCCGCCCCTGGTTGTGAGGGAAGTGCTTAACGGGAAGGTGGTGGGGGATGTCATGGAAACGCTGACCGGCGTAAGGGACCTCGGAAAGAAATACGGTGCAATCGGCCACCTGACCAAAAGACACGTTGAGAGGAGCGATTTAACGGAGATTGCCGTAACCATGGCCCTGATACCCTGGCTGAACAGAAACCTTTACTGGACCGGGCCATGAGCCTCATCACACCCTTCGATCCATGGAAATCGAGGCTATGCACATGCCCGCCCAAGTTCTCTCTCAACCCGTACACCGGCTGTGACCACAGGTGCAGGTACTGCTATTCAACATACATACCAAACTTCTTCAGCGCGAGGCCCAAGAAGAGGCTGCTCGTTAGACTTGACAAGGAGCTGAAGAAACTTCCCAAAAATTCGCTGATATCAATGTCGAACAGCTCCGACCCGTATCCGCCGATGGAGAGAGATATGGGGCTGACGAGAAATGTGCTGAGGCAGATATCGGAGAAAAACTTGAGGTTGCTGGTTATAACCAAGAGCGACATTGTGGCGAGAGATGCTGACATCCTGAAGAACATGAGGGCTGCAGTTTCGATAACGGTAACAACACTCGATGAGGATGTTGCAGGGAAAATGGAGCCGAACGCTCCTGAGCCGGAGAGAAGAATCAGAGCGCTGAAAAGGCTGAAGAAAGCAGGAGTTCCTGTAATTCTGAGACTCGATCCGGTAATGCCAAAGATCAACGACGAGAATTTTGAGGAGGTTCTCGAGAGGGCTAGCTTTGTGGACCACGTTGTCTCATCCACCCTGAAGCTCAGAGGAGACTCGTATTCCCGGATTGTAAAGGAATTTCCGGAGCTTAAAGAGCACTACAGGAGGCTGTACTTCAGGGAGGGTGAGAGGTTGGGCGGGAGCTGGTATCTGAGAAGGGACCTCAGGATGGGGTTTTTATCAGGGATTGCTGAAAAGTGTGAGGAGCTTGGTATAAGCTATGCGTTCTGCAGGGAGGGAATACCGTTCAAAGCCGGAAGCTGCGATGGGTCACATCTGATAGCATGAGGTCTACCTGTTCCGTTCTGCATTTTCTCTTTCAGAGCATCTTCGTTATTATTGCTACAAGAACAGCAGCGTACGAGACAGCGTTAAGAATTGCTGAGAGGAAAACACTTTTCACTGCACTCTTCTCCATTCCAACCCTGTAGATGACTCCCTCAATCAGCGTGGATAGGGCGTAGGCGGAGAGGAACCAGATTTCTATTGCAGATTTGTACGGGCCGGGAACAACCAGTCCTGCAGCTGAACTTATGATGTTGGCTATTGCAACGACCAGAATGCCTCTGCCAGCCTGAATTTCCAGCCCAAGCCTTTCCCTGAGAGCAAGAAATGCTAACACCTCGGGGAGAATGATGATGGGTATGTATGGGATGAACACGAATGTGAGGGGGAAGATCACGTCGCCCCTCACAACGTGGAAGAGGGAGAGCAGGGTTAATGGCAGCAGATATTTTTTCATGTTGCATATTGGTGTCTAATTAATTTAAAATTCTTCCCATTGCTGGAAAGATGTTGGGGGAGTTGTTAGGCACTGTCAAAATA
>NZ_JBPLZQ010000108.1:0-4525 GCF_054018175.1 Geoglobus sp. | reverse complement strand
GTGTATGCTCTGACCTCCACTGCGAAACTCTGGGGTAAATTCACATTGGCCGTCAGGAAGTAGTCAGCATTTGATGTGTCGGAGGTAACTTCACTGTTTGCTGGATTCCATATGAATGTTGGATTTGCACCAGACCAGCTCTCCCATACAGTATACAGGGAGCTCGAATCCGAATCAAAGTGGTCGAAGAAGATGAACGTGGAACTTCCACTGCTTTCGGAATTTGCTGTGGGGTTTCCGTAGTACATGTAAACTGTCGTGGTGCTGCTCGCTGGAATGCTGGGCACTCTGACCCATATCTTCGCACTACTGCCGTAGTTCCACTCCTCTATCCAGTAGCTCAGTTGATTGCCGAGATCGTCTGTGAACCTTATGTCCGATCCATCGCTGTTCACGTTACTCCAGTTGAATGAGGCGTTTAACGTGACGAGCACCTGGTAATCTGTCAGCGAACTGCCAGAGTTCTCCCGGATTGTTATGGGGACGCGGTAACTCCACCCGGGGAGCCAGAATGCCGTCACGTTTATCACATCCAGGCTGAGCACGTCTCCCGCATCACCGGCGAAGGCGTAGATGTTGACGCTTCCGTTGGCTCTGGCAAACGCACTCACGTATGCTATTCCTTCGGAGTTGGTGGTCGTGGAGGTGGAGTTAAGCTCGACGACGCTCGTGTTGCTCACCGCAAAGCTGACAGCAATCGATGACAGGGGGTTGCCAGAAGCGTCGCTCACTCTCACAGCGAGCAACCTCTTCGCTCCGTAAGTGCTGGCATCCCACGTCGTGGAGGAGTTCAACCATGAAACGGTGAGAATGCTGCTGGAGGAGGACGCTGTGCTCTTGACGGTAAGCTGGTAGCTCTCGCTCAGGTTTCGGTATGTGAATGTTATGGCTCCATTACCCGGGCTTGTGGCCCTGAATGTGGCTCTCGCAACACCCGCGACGTCAGTGTCAATCTGGGACGGCACGACACTCCCTACCCCTCCAGTGACCGATACGTTTACCGTTTTTCCCGGAAGCGGGTTGAGGTACCGGTCCACAAGCAGCACGCCGAACTCCTGAGAGTCTCCAGCCGACAGGGTATAGCTGTCAAATGGATTCGTCTTAAGCATCGCGTACACTTCCTCGCTCTCTTTTTCCACCGGAGAGAGGAGAGTTGCAGAGAAAAATCCTGATGGCACTCTTATCGTGACCAAGTCTCCTGAAACGACATAGCCAAGGCTCCTCCAGTAATCGGGATAGTGGCTCCTGAACTCGACGGTTATGTTCTCCGCGTAGTACCTCCCTCCCGTGGACACGACGTGGAATGCGAACTCGTGGGGGGAGTTGTAGGCAGACGACAGCTGACCCTGAATGATCACGAGGTTTATGCCGTTTCTCACCATTTTCTGGTCTCCAACAACCGCTGTCCTTCCATTGTTCTCCTGGAAGACCGCTGTGTTTTCGAAGACGAATGTCGTGTCTGGATAGAAGTAGTTCTCCATGGTCACGTAAATTCTCGCGCTCTCGAACTGCTTTTTCACGCTGATCACCGTTCCATTGGGCAGCGTGACGTTCATGCTCACGTTTATCGAGAACGGCTCCATCCTTATCGAGAATCCTGCAGGTTCCGGAGTGAGGAGGAAGAGGTACTTGGGGTACTGGGGCGTTTTGATGGACAGGTATGCGCTCTCACCCGACGACACCATGGCGGAAAATTTGTCGAATTCGGATTTGAGTGCCCTGACGTTGTCGGCCTCTATCTTCTTGAGCTGATCGGGGATGAGGGTGGTCTGGACGAAGGCGAGGAATATGATCATGATCTGTAGCAGGAGGATGAATCCGATTACCGGCGAAACACCTCTGCAGTTTTCACGCACAGTTCACCTTCTCTTCAGAACCTAATAAAGTTTTTTACAATAACGTTTTTATTTGATCAGCCTTAATAAAAGGTGATGCTCAACAATCCCTGTTACGATAATCTCAGGGAGCTTATGGGAGAATACGGTGTGGAGCCAGTTGAGGAGCAGGAAATTCCTGAAGGCGAGAGTCTGGTCGAGGAGTACTGGACGATAGATGGACTGGCGAAGGTGTGGATACTCGAGAACCGGGAGACGTTCCGGAAAACCTACTACCTGATCGAACCCCAGATCTCGGCAGACGAGGCCGCCCTCCTGTTTACCGTTTATGAGGACGTCAGGCAGAAGCTGATCTACTCCAAGGAGGATGATGCGTTCGATGCCCTGATGAAGACTGCCAGAAGTGTGCTGGCAGACTATTCTGTGAAAGCATCAGACGTGCTCTTCATCAAGATGCTCTACTACTTCGTCAGGGACTTTCTCGGCCTCGGAATAGTGGAGCCTGTTCTTCACGACGAGAACATAGAGGACGTGAGCTGTGATGGGTACGGCATCCCGATCTTCGTGTACCACGGGAAGCACGGAAACATGTCCACCAACCTCACCCTGGATAGGGAAACGCTCGACAACTACGTTCTGCTGCTGGCCCAGAGGGCCAACAAGCATCTGAGCTACGCGAATCCCATAATCGATGCCACCCTGCCTGACGGGAGCAGGATACAGATAACCTACGGGAGCGAGATATCCACGAGGGGGAGCACGTTCACGATCAGAAAATTCAGGGAGGAGCCCTTCACACCGGTCGATCTGATAGACTTCGGAACCGTCTCTGCGAGGATGCTTGCGTATTTCTGGCTGCTCATAGAGCACAAGAGAAACCTCATGGTTATTGGAGAGACGGCGAGCGGAAAAACAACTACGCTCAACGCACTGCTGATGTTCATACCTCCTGACAGCAAGGTCGTTTCGATTGAGGACACCAGGGAGATTCAGCTGTATCACGACAACTGGATTCCGGAGGTGACGAGGCTCAGCATAGAGGGTCAGGAAATTGACATGTACGACCTCCTGAAGGCTGCCCTGAGGCAGAGACCCGAGTACATAATCGTGGGAGAGGTAAGGGGAAGGGAAGCGCAAACACTGTTTCAGGCGATGGCCACGGGACATGCTGCATACGCCACATTTCACGCCGGAGACGTCAATCAGCTCATACACAGGCTGGAAGAGGAGCCCCTGAACGTCCCGAGGGTGCTGATTCAGTACCTGGATGCCGTGGTGATCCAGAGCAGGTGGGTTACGAAGACCGAGAAGAAAAGGAGAGCGAGGGCAGTGTTCGAGATACTTGGCATAGAATCTGCGTCAAAGGAGATTCTGCTGAACCCGGTGTACAAGTGGGACCCCGTTACGGACTCGTTTCTCGAAAGCTCGGCGTCAAACAAACTTGAAGCGATATCCCACTCCACGGGCCTTACAATGACCGAAATTCTGGAAGAGCTGGACAGTAGAACGAGGTTTCTGGAGATGATGCACGAGCGTGGCATCAGAAGGTTCGGTGATGTTTCACAGTACATCTCTCTGTACTACTCCAACCCCGATCTTGCATTCGAGAAGCTCGAACAGATGGTGGATTGAAGATGCCCTACGCCCCTAAATTCTTCAGAAGGAGGTACTCGAGGAAGTTCAGAAAAAACCGGGATAGGTACTCTGACCTTGAAAGGGCGATAAGGGGGGCGAGACTTCCCGTAACGGTTTACGAGGTTCTGGCTGCCTCTGCTTTTTACGGACTTCTGGCCTTCGTCCTCACCACCGCGGCCTTCTCGCTGTCACTGTACCTCTTCCTGAAGGACATCTCCATTTCGTTCATCCATTACTCTCTCGGCAGGATTGGTGCCATGGCTCCCAACTTCGGCGTGACGTCCTTTCTTCCCGATCTCACGGGGATCGTGGAGACCGCCGGGAGGTATGCGGAGGAATACTACTTTCTGCTTGGAGTTGTGCCCGGCTACATCGCGTACCGGCTTGTCAAGTACCTCGTGCTCTCCTATCCGTTTTTCGTGAGGGACAGGAGGAAAGGTGAGATTGATCTCTACGTCCCTCATGCCATCAACATGATGTACGGCATGGCCGTGGGCGGTCTTAGCCCTGTGGAGATTATGAGAGAGATCTCAAGGCTTGAGCACCTTTTTGGAGAGCTCAGCGTGGAGTTCAGAGAGGTGGTGAAAAACTTTGAGGTCTTCAGAAAGGACATCTTCACGAGCCTGCGGTACGTCAGGGACACCACCCCAAGCAGGAAGCTCTCGGCATTTCTTGACAGTCTGATAGTCGTTCTCCAGGGCGGGGGCAGCTTCTCTGCCTATCTGAAATCGAAGTCCGAGGAGTACGAGGAGGAGCAGGAGATCATCTTCAGCGAGGCAACGGGATTCATGGAGATACTCTTCGAGATTTACATCTCCATATTCATGATGTTTCCCATGCTCCTGCTTATAGTTCTGGTGGTTGCGAAGTTCGTTTCCGGTGGGGTGATGGAGGGGTACATTTACCTGATGTACGCGATTCTTCCAGTGGCGTCAGCCTTCATAATCCTTCTCGCGAGATCAACTCTTCCGTTTCCAAAGGCAGAAATCAGGAGGTTCAGGGAGGATGTGTACCGAACAAACGTCTTCGTTTACGACAGGAATGTCAGACGGTAC
>NZ_JBPLZQ010000107.1:0-12399 GCF_054018175.1 Geoglobus sp. | reverse complement strand
CTCTCCCCGAGGAGGCAGGCCTCTTTCATTCCGACGGGTATTGCCCCCTCGACCACAAGAACGTCCGGCTCGATGTTCTCAAGGACCTCTATGGCCTGGTCTCCAAAGGGCTGCATTATGGTCTGGTGGAATGCGATGTTGACCTTCAGCTCCTCTATCGCGTCGTACAGCTCCGGGTCGCTGGCCTGGAGAAGTGAAACTGTGCATGCAGAACAGCTCTGTCCCTGCAGCCAGACCAGCTTGACTCCGTTTTCCTTGGCCGTCTCGAATGCCCTTACAACCTCAGCCTTGTTTGCAGCGATAAAAGCGCTTGCCCCTGTTAACGCTGCAGCCTTCAAAAAGTCTCTCCTGCTTACCCCGCTCACAATTATCACCTTCCTTCAGGTCTGTGCAATTAACGATCATTACCTATTAAAATATTTTTCATAATTTTAAATGCACTAATATTAGTGCAATTTCTAAAATGTATTAATCTAAATACATGTAGCTTATTAGCTAAGAAGCTGCAGAATGTGCTGTATCGAGTCGCACAGCTCGAGACCCTTTTCAGTCAGGTGGATGAGCCTCGTACGGCCGGAACTTGATGTCTCCACAATTCCGAGCTTCTCGAGCTTTTTAATGACGAGCCACACGTAGCTGTGAGGGCTGTTTATCTTGGCGGCTATGTACTGTATGTACACATCCTCACCGCTTTTTTCGCCATCATATATTGTCATCAGTATCTGCACGACTCGTTCCTTGAAGATCAGCCTCCCACCTTCGAGCATGGTCAGAGTCATTTCAACCACCAGCCACGGTAACCTTGAACAGCCGATATTATTTTTTTTGCTATTTTATCTACATTCATGTTACTCCCATCAGAGCCGCTCAGGCCTATGCCTGCGACCAGACATCTCGGGAACTGCCGGCCATACAGAGCTCTCCCTACGGTGAGCGTGTCCAGGATGGAGATGGCGTGAGACGCCTGAACCGAAACCGGCTGGCTGTCAGGGGTGTACACCACGACCTCTCCGGCAGGAATGGCGAGGACCGTGTCTACCGCAATGACTCTGTCGAAGGGCAGCAGAATGTCAACGACCTCGAGGCCCGCGGTGTGAGTGTACACGGCTTTCCAGTTGAGAATCCGCGCGAGCTTCTCGGCAACCGCGAGTCCAATAGAGTCCTTTCCGTCGAGCGGGTTTCCGATGCCAAGGACTGCATTCTTATTCAAGCACCTACCTCCTGACAACCTCGAACTTTATTCCCGTCTTTCCGTCCAGTGAGTGCGTTGAGCATGCCATACACGGATCGAAGGTTCTGATGATCTTTTCAGCCGTGTCGAGAGCTTCACCACTCACCTCCACACCACGCAACCTTTCGTTCAGCAGGCGGTTGATTGCCGGAATGTTGAACTGCGTCGGAGTGATTATTCTCGCGAACGTGACCTTTCCAGAGCCGTCGGTCCTGTAGTGGTGGATAAGTGTGCCCCTCGGCGCCTCCACAATTCCCACGCCCTCCTTCGACATCCTGTATTCCCTGTTAGCGATGCTTCCACCGAAATCTCCATTTCTCAGGATGCTGTTCATCTCTTCTGCGCAGTACACTATCTCAAGAGCTCTCAGGAGGTAGTTCCCAAAGGGGTTCAGCGGGCATGGCCTGAGACTTTTCCGCACGGTCCTGTAAATCTCCCTGCTGACATCGTGCCTGTCGAATCCTGCAAGGAACCTCGCCGGAACGCCTGTTACTGCCGCTTTTGCCTCTCCATCTCTGCTAATCATCCCGAGCCTTGCGTACGAGTGTCTCTCCACCACCTCTCTCACATGGGATTCGTAATCGCCTTCTGCGAAGCTGAGCACCTCCTCTCCCTCGCAGTTCAGCACCACCTGATTTCCGTCGTAGAATTCCGCTCCGTCTCTCTTTGTTGTGAGGTAGAACATGTCGTCGATCTCGTAGCCCTCGTCTTCCGGCAGCAGCGACCTCACAAGGTCGAAGATCTCAACTCCGAGCTGGATGAGCTCTCCGGAAAACCTCTCGATCTTTTCCAGCTCTCTGCCATCTGGCCTCTTCGCCCACCCCCCTGGCACCGCCGCGACGGGGTGCAGAAACCTGCCGGCCAGCATCTCTATTATCTTGACCGCGTAGCTCCTCCTCTTCATCAGGTTCTTTGCGACGTCAACGCCGATCCTGTTGAATGACGAGAAGACGTCCCTCTCGCCTACGAGGTCTGGAAGGGCAAGAAGGAGCAGCGAGGCGGCGTGATCCTCTATCACGTTTGCGTACAGCACGATTCTCCGTATGTTCTCAGCAGTTTCCGTGGGTGTGACGCCGAATATGCGATCCAGTGCTTTTAGCGATGCGGTGAAGTGGACCGCTCTGCAGATTCCGCATATCGTCGATACGACCCTCGGCACCTCCTCTGCCGGGAGCCCCGTCACGAGTTTTTCATACCCCCTGAGCTCGGTAGTCTGGAAGAATGTTCTCTCAACCTTCCCGAGCTCATCCACGAACACGACCACCTTGGCGTGCCCCTATATCCTCGATACCGGGTTAATCTCGACCCGTCTCATGGTACTCACTCCCTGAGGCTGGAGGCCCTGTAAAGGTACATGAGCTTTGGCAGTTCTGGGTACTGGGAAAGGAGGTCCTCCGCACTATCTCCTGTGAGCAGGGGTGTGAGCCCGTCTATCACCTTGGCTCCGAAGTCGCCAATGTCTGGAAGCGGTCCGTAACACCCTCTGCACGGTACGGATGAGTTAGGACAGTCAGCTTCGCAATCTCCAGCGGTTGCGAAGCCAAAGCAGAGGTATCCGTCCTCGAGGAAACATCCCTCAACGTCGAGAACACCCCATGACACCCTTCTGATTTTCTCTATTTTTCTGAACCCCCTCCCCTCCCTTGCAGGAGACCGCTCGCAAAACGAGCACACGGACTTCCCCGAGGTTATCCAGAGGTCGTCGAGATTTTCGAGATCTCTGAATACGCTCGCCAGCTTTTCGGGCTTCGGTGGACAGCCCGGTATGAAGTGGTCCACCTGAATGACCTCCGAGATCCTCCTCTGCCTTTCGATTGCTGGAAGGGACAGCCTGTACTTTCCCTCCACCACGTCCTGGCGAGCGGGTATGATCTCACCGTAGACCTCCTCGAGAATCTCGTCAACCTCGTGGAATGCCGAAAGAGCAGGAACCCCACCGTGGACAGCGCATGTCCCGAGGGCCACAACTTTTTTGCTCTTCTTTCTCAGCAGCCTCACAATCCTTTCCGTCTCATCGCTGTTCACACCCCCTTCTATGAATGTCACGTCTATGTACCCATCGTCCATGCTCTCTAGCTCATCATACTTGGAGCTTGCAAAAAGTGGTGAACTCCACACGATCTCGTGCTGGCTGAGAGCATCATACATGTCTGCAAGTGCGTCCACGATGGACATTTCGCAACCCATGCATCCGGTTGAGAGGCAAAACGCGAGCCTGATACTCACCACCTCTCTCCGAGCGCCTCAATCCTGTCGTGAAACCTCCTTGCGAAGCTGACGAACCCGACAGCGTCGGAAGACGAGATTCCAACGAATTCCAGTCTTCCCGGCTCTATGCTCATGCTGTGCAGCAGCGATTTCAGCAGCTTCACCTTCCTTTCCGCGTACACGTTTCCGCACCTGTAGTGGCACTCGTTCTCCGGGCAACCTGCAACGAAGACTCCGTCGAATCCGAGTTTGAACGCGTGGAGTATGGTTTCCGCATCCACTCTGCCCGAGCACGGAACCCTGACGATCCTGATCGAGTCAGGATACGACAGCTTCATCTGGCCTGCGAGGTCAATCGCCTTGTACGCACACCACTGGCACGCAAAACCGAGTATTCTCATTTACCACCACCTTCCAGAGACATCAGCACAACCTGCGAGACGTGGTATACGGGATAAACTCTTTCGATTCTGTCCTCCTCGTACAGCCTTTTCTGCCCGCTCTCGAGCCTCTCCCTGCATCCGGGACAGGGAGTGACTATCATCTCGGCGTCAGTCTCCTCGGCCACACTCCTGACAATTTTCTCAACGAACTCAAGTGACGTTGCCGGATCCATGACCCTCAGCGATCCTTTTCCGCAGAAGTAGTCGCTCCTGCTGTAATCCACGACCTCAACGCCTATCCTTCTGAGAACCTCCACGAGAACGTCTGAATAGCTGATCTTCATGTACTTCTTGGGCCATGTGAGGTGGCAGCCTGTGTGTATGGCTGCAACTTTTTCCAGCCTCTCAACCCTGCCGGATCTCTTCTTCATCAGCAGGCTGTTGTAGGCGTCGAGAACGTGGTACACCCTCGCCCTCCTTCTGTAAACCTTTCCAAACCTAACTAACGTGCCGTTGACCCTGCTGAGGAGATCATTGTCTCTGAGCTTGTGCATGGCGTAGTGGAAGACGGAGTAGCACTCACAGCAGGGAGTGAGTATGTCGAGGCCACTTTCCTCAGCTATTGCCAGATTTCGCGCGGTGAGGGTTATGGATGTGATCCTGTCAAATGACAGGACCGTGTCGTATGATGGACAGCACGAGAAGCCGCTGATGTCTTCAAGCTCAGCTCCCAGAAGCTCAAGACTCCTTCTAACCGCCACCTCAATTTCCGGGTAGTCAAAGGAAACCCTGCATCCTGGAAAGAAAGCGAACCTCATCTGATCACTCCCAGTTCGAGGAGCCTGCTTCCCCTCATTATCTCCCTCACCTCCTCGAGACTCTCGGGGTCGATCTCAACTGGAGGGAGGCCCATAGACTCTCGCTTTCTGCCGTCCACGATTTCCACGTTGAAGCCGTGCTGGTATATCCTCCTGACATAGTCCTCGAAAACCTTGGGGCTCCTGAAGTGGCGCGACTGGAGCCTTCTGAGGGCGAAGTATATCGAGTGGGCATTCACATCTCTCGGACACACGTCCACGCATCTGTGGCACGATACGCATATCCAGGGTGATTTGTGCTGCAGAACCTCCTGACCCATCTCCAGTATTATCAGTTTGAACAGCCTCTTGTTCGGGAACTCAAATCCTGAAATGGCCACGGGGCAGATGCTCATGCAGGCACCGCACTGTATGCATTTCTTTATGTCTCCACCTTCCTTTCCGAGTTCTTCTATAAGCTTCACGTCCTTGTCGTTCAGGTTCAGAACCCTCACGATACCAGACCTCTGACCTCGTTATCTATCGCCTTCCCGTGAACTGCCATCTCTATCGCCCCGGCCGGACAGGATGAGTAGCAGATTCCGCAGTTCCTGCATGACAGTGGGGAGATCTCAACGCTGTCCCTCCCCACGGATATCGCCTCGAAGGGACAGGAGGAGACGCATATCCCGCAGAGCGTGCACATGCCCTCCTTTACGCTCACCTCAATCTCCACGTCCACCGATCCCTTCCCTAAGAAGTTGGCGATGGCCATCGCAGCACTCTTCGCCTGCAGGACGGTCTCAGTCACGTCCTTTGGTCCCTGGACGCATCCTGCCAGAAACACACCGTCGTTTTCTGTCTCTACCGTCCTCAGCTTTGGATGGTCCTCTTTCACAAAGCCTGCAGAGTCCACATCGAGTCCCATTGTCTTGGCCAGTTTTCTGACGTCCTCCCCGACCTCTATGGCGGTTGCGAGAACGACAACGTCTGCCATGTACTCAACGGGATCTCCCGTATCCGAGTCGAAGCCTATGACCCTGAGTCCACCGTCTTTGAGCACTTCGATCGTCCCAACCCTCCCCCTCACGATTTTGATCCCCTGCTCGCGGGATATCGTGTAGTACTCCTCCAGGTCTTTTCCAGGGGCCCTTATATCGACGTAGTGAATGTAAACGTCAATCTCGGGATGTCTCTCCTTTATCAGCCTCGCCTGCTTCAGCATGTACATGCAGCAGACCTTGGAGCAGTGGGTGTGATATCTGACGTCCCTGCTTCCCACACACGAGATGAACGCAATGCGTCTCGGTTTCTCGCCTGTTGAGGGGACTACCACCTTCCCGTTCGTGGGTCCAGTGGGTGAGAGCAGTCTTTCCATCTGAACTGCCGTGATCACGTCCCCGCTCTCCGGCCTGAACTCCGGGAAGCTGTGCTTGTCCATAACCCTGAATCCTGCTGACAGCAGCACCGCTCCGACCTCTATCTCCACCAGTTCCCCTTCCGGGTTCCAGTTTCTGCTCCTATCAATGGCTCCCGTGGGACACGCTCTTTCGCACGGAGTCAGATACTCTTTCCCACTCCTCAAGCGCCTCGTCGTACCGATCTTCTTCTTTCCACAGTTGACGCAGGTTTCCGGATCATGAACGGCTTTCTTTGGATATGCGAAGGGAGAGTAGATGTACATGGCTCCCCTCATCGTCAAACCCTCGTTGAACTCGTCGGGTGTCCTCGCCCTCTCCGGGCAGACGTTTGTGCAATTGCCGCACCCTATGCACCTGTCCCAGTCCACGTAGGTCTGTTTCCTCCTCAACCTCAACCTGTACCTGCCCGGATTCCCGCGGATGCCCTCAACCTCCGTGTAGACCATGACCTCTATGTTTGGATTCGAGGACACCTCCGATATGAGGGACGAGACTATGCACGATGCACAGTCGTTGAGAGGGAATATCTTGTCGAATTTGAGGAGTTTTCCGCCTATGGACGGTGCCTTTTCGATCAGAAAAACTCTAAAGCCCGCCCTGGCGAGTTCAAGTGACGCGGTTATTCCGGCAATACCACCACCTATAACGGCCACACTTCTCTCAACCTCGAAGGCCAGCATTTCCGGAGCGCTCACGAACTCGACCTTTTTGAGTCCGGCCATGATGAGCGACTCTGCCTTCCTGGTCGCCGAATCCCTGTCGTCGTGTACCCACGAACACTGCTCCCTCAGATTGACTATTACGAATGGTTTTTCTATGAACCCTGAGAAGTAGGTTTCGTGGTTGTCAGGTGAACAGGAGGCGAGAACGAGCATTTCGGTTTCCTTTTCCATTCTGGTTATCAGCTCCCTCGCATCCTGCGAGCACAGAAAGAGGTGATCAACGACAAAGTCAACATCGTCGAGTTCGCTCAGTCTGGATTTGAGGTACTCGATATCGACCCTTTCGGCGATGTTGCTTCCGCAGTGGCATACGAACACGCCTTTTCCCATTGCTGTTATCTCTGTATTCAATCATTTTTAAAAATTGTTGAAGTGGAAAAAGATATCTTTGCGAAAATACACTTTCGGAGATATATTATTTATCGTCAGATCCTTCTTCCCCGCACCTTGTCTATCTCAAACTGTGCCTTTTCTGAGGCGTGCATAACCGCAAGGGTTCCCGCCATGACCGGGTCGCTGACGACGAGATCGCTTGCCTTTGGAACCGACCCGAACATGTTGAGACTTATCACGGGTATTCCAGCTTTTCTCAGCTTCTTCACCTCTTCTGTAACCCTTCCACCCATGAGTCCACCTGCCAGTATCAGGACCTCTGCCCTGTGGAGCCGCGCAACAGCTCTGACCGCATCTGCCAGCTCCTCCTCTCCTACGAGCGGCATGGTGTCGACACTGATCCTCTCACCTCTCAGGTTGTGTCTGTCAGCTTCCGTTATCGCACCGAGGGCCACCTGGGAGACCAGTGCTCCACCTCCAAAAATGAGTATCCTCTTTCCGAAAACCCTTTCGAATGGCTTTTCTTCGCAGACGTCGATAACGGTTGGAAAGCTTTTTATTTCATCGAGCATCCTCTCGAAGTCCCCTCCCTCGATCTCCAAGTAAATGAGCGCGTTGCCCCTGTTCTCCCCGTGCTCGATTATGAAGCTCTGTGCGTAGGTTATATTTCCACCATGCTCCGCTATTTTCGACGTTATGTCTCTGAGAACACCTACCTGGTTCTTCGCGATAATCTGAAGTCCTCTTATCATATTCAGAACTTCGCGCCCGTAAGTGTTTTGGTCTCTATCACTCCGTCAATGGACCTGATCTTCTTAACTACGACCTCGCTGAGTTCCTCGAAGTCGTTGACGGTTATCTTGGCTATCAGGTCGTACTCTCCGAACAGGGGATAGAGCTCTTCGACCTCGTCAAGTTTGATGAGTTTCTCGTACACGTCTCTCTCTTTCCGGGGCATCACCTTTACCAGAACGAATCCGAGAGCCATCCATCTGGAATTGCTCTGAAAAATATTAAAACTTTCGCATGATGTAGTATTCGATTTTCTGTACGTCCTCCCTCATCCCGAGTCTGATTAGTGTGTACAGCACGGCAGTGTTTGCCGCAAACATCGCGATTGTTGCGAGGCTCATGAGGGCCGAGAGGTTCCACCACAGGTGGAAAAACATCGCGAGAATGAGGTAGGGCACCACAGATGTAGTCTTGCCCTCTGACTTCAACCCCAAACCCACTCCTGATAGAGACGTGAATGTTGCATGGGCTATCGGAGTCAGAAACGCCCTGATCAGCGCAACCTCGGACCCGTAGGTGATCCCGTACATGAGGTTCTCGAAGGCCGCAAAGCCGAGGCCTGCAGATACACCGTAAACAACACCGTCCATTATTCCGTCCATCTGCCTCCTTCTGTAGGGGAGGTAAACTGCAAGAAGCTTGGCCGGTTCCTCCACAAACGGTGCAATTAGAAATGCGATCCCCGCAGGGAACGGTGACTCGAAGACGAGTGCTATTAGAGGTGAGAGTGTCGAGGCAATGAGAAATGTGGCGATGACGTACCTTTTGGGCTCCGGCTCTATTTTATCCTTGTTGTACACGTACCACATTATAAACAGGGCCGGAGCATATGCCAGTATTATGTAGTCGAGCATCAACTTCAGAGCATTTCAGACCATATTTAACATTTCCGTCAGAATTCTCCGGCTCGCCTGCTCCTGTACTCGAAGATGAGCTCCTCTATTCTCTCTAAGCTTCTCTTTTCCATTTCCTTCATGTGTCTCGCTATGCACTCCTCAAGCACGTCTCCCTTTATGAGGGCGAACTCGTCGTACATCCTGATCTCCAGCTCGTCTGCAGGTATTATGGGCACCCTGTGCTCGTCGAAAACTTCCTGAGCGTAGTGAGACATCTCTCCTCTTGCGATTATTGCCCTCACACCACTGCGGACGAGGGTTTCTGCGCTGTTCTTCCCACCGCCGGCAACGTCTGAAATGAATATCACGTCTCCCTCTTCGATGCCAACCGTGCTCACGACTCTTTCTATCTCGTCCTTGGTGAACTTTTTCAAAACCTTTATCGATTTCCACCCTCTGAACTCGAGGTACTTCAGCTTCCGGATCTCTTCGAGCTTCCTTTCAAGCTCAGCTATCCTCCTGTCCCTCTCAGAAACCGCCCGTCTGAGGCTCTTTATCTCGGACTGGAGTGACTTCACCACATTCTTCTCGCGTATCTTCCTGTGCTCCTCACTCGAGATCGAGTAGATTTTTTCCTTCAGCCTTTCGATCTCTTTCTTGAGTCTCCTGACCTCCTCTTCGAGCGTTCTGTTCTCCTTCCTCAGCTCCGCGATTATTCTATCTCTCTTTCTTATTTCTTCAGTGCTTGCGGCAGGAACTTCCCTTTCACTCTCCTTTGAGACGACTTCCTTTCTCTCCAGCATTGACTTGAGTGATAGACCCCTTATTATGCCTGCCTTGATTTCGTCGAAGTCGTAGCCTTCGGGAATTCTCTTCTCAACGTTCTTGAGCTTGTTTCTGTAGGTGTTGTACGCGTCTATCGCAGATGCGAGAGCGTCACGTTCATGGTCGTTGGACACGGTCTTTCCGGCCGTCAACGCCTTCTTCTTCTCCACCGGGATGTCCTCTCTGGGACAGTGCAGTATGCAGTTGAACGATGCTCTCATCTTTGATATGTACTCCGGGGGCAGCCTCCTGTCTGTGGCCACAACTACGGGCTTTCCGTGAGACAGAATGAACTCCACGACCTCGTGGTAACTCCACCCCTTCCTGCTCTTCACAGCCAGCACATTGCCGTCAAGGTCCAGCACGGCAACACCAACGGTGGCTCCCGGGTCTATTCCGACGATTGTGTACGTCGTCTGCTTTTTCATCGGTATTAGTTCGACTTTCTCTTTCTCGACAGCTTCAACAGTAACCTGCACATCTCTCGTCCTGAATGAGTTAATGGGCACCCTGTCCCTCGGCTCGTTTACCACAAGCACTCCCCTGCTTATTCCTCCGTATCCCTCCCTTACCTCCTCAGCGTACTCGAGACCCCTTTCGTCCAGTATATTTTTTATCTCCCTGTAAACAGCCCTCACTGAGTTGTGTACCTTTCTCCTGTACTTGTTCTGTCTCCAGCCACCCTTGCCGAGGCTTCTGTTTCTGCTGACCTTGATGATCGTTTTGTCCGTGAAAACCGAGACAATCTCTCCTACGCCGTACTTCACGAGAAGAGCAGATGCTCTCGCCTCGTCGAAGGGATTCTTCGGGTCTACGCTTATTCCGTACCTCCTGGCAAGTTTTGGCAGCGACACCTTTCCTGCGGTCTGGACGAATTTGGTCTCCGGAGGTATGCTCTTGAGAAAAGATATGAGCTCTCTTTTGTCTCTGAACAATTCGAATATGTTGTCGGTGGCCACGAAGTCTGGTCTGAGGTCTCGCACATATCTGAAAAACCTGTTTCTGGAAACTGCCCTGCTCCACTCATCATCCCCGTCGATAACGTGGAGCGCATACTTTGGAACCGATCTCGAACGTGAAGATCCTCTCAGTATGTCAACGCCGAATATCCTCATGCCTCTCCTTTAACGTATCTCAAAACTTCATTTAAATCTTTTTTCACCCTGTAAGTTCTCTCGAAGAAGCTCAGAACGTTGTGCACGTCTCTTCTCAGGTAATCCTCTGCGTTCTCGTCTCCAACGTCCACAGACTGTGGGAAGTCTATTATCCACAGCCCCTCCTCGCTTACGAGAATGTTGAACTGGCTCAGATCCCCGTGAACCACTCCACGTTCGTACATCTTCCTGACCTCTTCGATTATGATCTCCAGCACATGCTCCGGGTCCTCGAGCTTCACCCTGTTCAGCTCTCTTGCATCCACGAGCTCAGTGACCACCGCGTTGCCCTCCCACGCAACCGGCTTCTGGACGCTGACGTGACCATAAAGTCTTCTCAGAGCGTGGAACTCTCTTTTAGCCGATCTCACCGTGAGAACTGTGTAGTGAAGGGTTCCGTAATCTCTCTTCTCCTTGACCTTCTTGAAGCTCGGATATCCCACCCTGTGGAACTTCACGACCACTTCACCATGTCTTTCAGACATCGCGTTGAAAACCACGCTCTCCTTGCCCTCTCCCATGATCTTCCCGAGCATGCTGATGACGTTCCTTCTGACGAGTCTCTTGAGTGAGTACACCGAGAGACCCTTGAAGGTGAAGCTGGAACCGAGGTACTCGGTGTACTTGTTCTCGACTATCCTCATTCCGGCAAGCCTTCTCAGAATGGTCTCTATCTTTTCCTCGGACATTCCGCACTCTCTCAGGAAGACGTGAACCGGCACGTACTCGAAATCCCACATGTTTTCGAAAATTGCGTTGAGTACGCACTCATCCCTTCTGTCAATGGCCCTGTAAACCTCGACTATGTCCTGCACATACCTATTTAAACATAAGCTTGTTTAAACAAGTTTCGTGAAGTGTTCGCACTGTAACAGAGACGCCATTTACTACCAGCGCCACTCTGGAAGGCATCTGTGCAGGAAGCACTTTATCGAGGATTTTCTGAAGAGGGTAAAGAGGAGTGTCAGGAAGTACAGGATGGTGTGGAGAAACGAGAAGATTGCGATTGCCATGAGTGGCGGGAAGGACAGCGTAGTCCTTGCGCACGTTCTGAAAACGCTCTATGGTGACAGGAACGACATCGAGCTTTTCGCCGTAACCGTTGATGAGGGCATAGCCGGGTACAGATCACCAACAGTGAAGGTTGCAGAGAGGGTCTGCAGGGATCTCGGAATAGAGCACCACACAGTCACGTTCAGGGAGCATATTGGCATGGATCTGGACGAAATGGTGAGGATCGGTCAGAGAAACGCATGCGCCTACTGCGGGGTGTTCAGGAAGTACCTTTTAAACAAAACCGCGAGAGAACTTGGTGCGACAAAACTCGCCACGGGCCACAATCTCGATGACGAGACGCAGACGATTCTCCTGAATTTCCTGCAATCGGATATTGAAAGGCTCGCGAGGCTCGTACCATCGAGAGTTCAGGACGGGCTTGTGCTCAGAATTAAGCCGCTCAGAGAGATCTACGAGAAGGAGATCGTCACCTACGCAATTCTAAATGGCCTGCCAGTATCCCTTGACGAGTGCCCCTACAGCAGAACTCCCGTCAGGGCAATCGTGAGGGACTTTCTGTACGAATTTGAGAACAGGTACCCGGGAAGAAAGTTCTCCGTTATGAGGAGCTTCGAGACACTCCTCCCGTGCCTCAGGGAAATGTTCCCCCAGATAGACCTGAACAGCTGTGAAATCTGCGG
>NZ_JBPLZQ010000106.1:0-16569 GCF_054018175.1 Geoglobus sp. | reverse complement strand
ATCGAGCTCTCCCTGAGGCTCAAGGAGTGGGCGCCGAGCCTTGGCGGTAGAGAGCAGCTCGCCGCAGAGGCTTTCGCTGCTGCGCTGGAGATAATACCCAAGACGCTCGCCGAGAACGCTGGTCTCGACCCGATTGACGTGCTTGTGGATCTCAAGGCCGAGCACGAGAAGGGCAACAGGTACGCTGGCGTTGATGTCGAGACCGGCAAGGTCGTGGACATGAAGGAAGCTGGAGTCCTCGAGCCGCTCAGGATCAAGACGCAGGCCATCGAGAGCGCGACAGAGGTTGCGGTCATGCTGCTCAGGATCGACGACGTCATTGCAGCGAAGGAACTCAGCAAGGGCAAGGAAGACGAGGGCGACGAAGGCGGCGACATGGGCGGAATGGGCGGCATGAGCTTCTGAGCAAAAAATTTAACTCTTTTTTCTCCACCATTTTTCTGTGAAAGAAATTCTCAGAAGGACTTCAGAACTCTCACAGGTTCTGAAAAGAGCCGACGAGGTTACGATAGTCACTCACATTGACGCAGACGGCATAACGTCAGGGGCGATAGCCTACAGGTGCTTGGAGAGAGCTGGCAAGGACGTTGACGACGTTGTATTTGTGAAGTCACTTGACGACGAGGCAATCGAGAAAATCGCCGACAGAAACACGTTTGTCTGGTTCACGGACCTCGGATCCGGGCAGGTTGAATCCATAGAGAGGGCAGGCATCGAATGCATAATCACAGACCATCACGTCCCGGAGACAATCACCGAAAACCAGCTCAATCCCCACATTTTTGGCTATGATGGCAGTCACGAGCTGAGCGGGGCAACGACCACCTATCTCCTGGCAAGAACTCTCGGTCTGAACTACGACCTCTCCGCGATAGCAATCGTGGGAGCGGTTGGAGACCTGCAGGACAGCAACCACGGAAGGCTCGTCGGGCTGAACAGAGAGATTGTGGACGAAGCTGTGAGGAGTGGATACGTTAAAGTGGTCAGAGACCTCAGGTTTTTCGGCAAGCAGACGAGGCCCGTTTACAAGATGCTCGAATACACGTTCGACCCGTACATTCCAGGAGTCAGCGGTAGCGAGAGGGGTGCGATAGAATTCCTCAGAGGCCTCGGCGTCAGGCTTAAGGACGGTGAAAGATGGCTCAGGTGGATCGACCTGACACCGGACGAAAAGAGGAGGGTCGTTTCGGAGATCGTCAGGATCCTCATCGACAGGGGTCTGTCGTTCAGCCAGATAATGAGGATCGTCGGAGACACGTACATCCTGCTGGAAGAGGAGGAGGGGAGCGAGCTCAGGGATGCGATGGAGTTCTCCACGCTGCTGAACGCGACGGCGAGGTATGGGGAAGAGAAGGTTGGGCTCCTCGTGTGCCTCGGGGACAGGGAGAATGCCCTGTCGAGAGCGAGGTCGCTGCTGCAGAGCCACAGGAGGAACCTGAGCGAGGGGTTGAAGCTGGTCGACGAGATCGGTATAGAGGAAATGCAGAACATACAGTACTTCCACGCAGGCAAGAAGATACTGGACACGATAGTCGGGATAGTCGCGGGCATGAGCTACTCATTCGCAAACAGGAACAAGCCGATAATAGCGTTTGCAGAGAACGAGGATGGTGTGAAGGTGTCAGCGAGGGCCACGAAGAGCCTCGTGGAGAGAGGGGTGCACTTGGCACAGGCGATCAGGGTTGCCGCCGAAAGGGTTGGCGGGAAAGGCGGGGGGCACAGCATAGCCGCAGGAGCGACGATTCCGAAGGGGAGTGAGGAGGAGTTTCTGAGGATACTGGACAGGATAATAGGCGAGCAGTTTTGCAGGTGAACAGAAAAATTCGAAAAAATTATTATGAAGGAATTCCCTTCAGAATACAGCTGAGGTGGTAAGAGATGGCAGAGAGAAAGAAGGAGAGAAATAGGGAGCATCACGAGAAGCTCTTCAAGGCATCTATGAGTCCGATAAGGAGGCAGATAGTTGCGGCAATAGGAATTCACGGCAAAAGCAGGGAGGAGCTGAAAAGCGAGCTCAACCTGACGGATTTTCAGCTCAAGTTCAACCTCGACTGGCTTATAAGATAGGGATTCGTTGTCGAGGAAGAGGGCAAGCTGAAGCTGACTGACGACGGAATAGAGCTGCTGGAAGCTGGTTAGATGTCAGCTTCCCCTTCACCCACTTTCTTTTTGAATGCCTCCACCATTTCCCTGTAGAATCCTGCAAACTCGCCCGAGCCGAGCATCACGTGCGGCTCACCGTTTCTCACGGTAAAGATCAGGACTTCCTGTCCTGAGAACGCTATCCCGTGGACGACCTCACTCTTTCCGGAGAGGAAGACCTTAACCCTGTCACCGTGCCTCTCCACCACCTTCTTCAGATACTCGTTGAGAGAGATCGCATACACCTCCACGCACGCAGAGTTCCTGAAAAACTCCTCGATGACCTGGTACGCCACGTCTCCCCTGTAAAACTCAACAACCTCCTTCCTGCTGTGCTTCTCCAGTTCCCTGAGTCCCTCGCTCAGAACCTGCATCTTTTCCCGGATTTTGAGTGAGAAAAGCTCGACCAGCCTCTCAGCAGACAGGGCCCTGAACTTCAGAGGCTTGCCGAAGGACTCCACGAACCCCTTGCTCTCGAGACTTCTCACAACCTCGTAGACGGAGGTTCTTGGCACCCCACTTTTCTCCGCGAGCTCAGAGGCCGACATCTCTCCCTCCATCACAAGGGCGAGCAGCACGCGGATCTCGTAGTCGGAAAACCTGAAGTCTCTCAGCACCTCCACTATCCGATCCATACCATCACCTCCTAATCCCGCAATATTTATATAACTTTTGTAGCTACCGCTACGACAGGTGGTCACCATGAGACGGGTTATTATGCTCCTGATTGCAGCAACCATGCTTATGGGAGTTTCGTCTGCGCTCAGCTACGAGGATAAACCCTACTTCACCGCATATATTGCTCAGAGCAACCACATTGACGCAGGGCAGGAGAGCACGGTTATTGTGGTGCTCCAGAACAGCGCGAGGCTCTGGAAGCAGAGCTACGACAGCATCGAGGAGTACAACATAATCTCAAAGAAACCAGAGATGCTGACAACGGCATACAACGTCTCGGTTAGATTTGAGAGTGACGGACTTAAAGTGAAAACTCCGGAGATGTTCTTTCCAGCACTACCAGCCTTCCAGCCTGTTCAGATCCCGGTGGTAATTGACGCGAGAGACGTCAGGGCTGGAGAGTACGAGCTGACGCTCAACATAAGTTACGAAGTTGTCGACGATGTCAGCATAATCTCTCAAACATCCGTCATACCTTTCCCCTCAAGAACAGTTTACTACTACAACCTGAGCATAAGTCCCACACTTCCAGTTTCAAAAGAGCAGATTCTGGATAACCAGACTCTTTACTACCTCGACTACCTGAAATTCACGTACGACGAAAAAGAGCAAACCATAAGACTGAAAATCGTCGTTGAAAAACCGGACGTTTTGCTCAACGTCACAGAGGTTCAGTCCGACCTGGTTGCAGGAGGAAAGGGGAAGATTACTGTGACGGTGAAAAACGACGGCCGGAGCAGGGCCGAGAATCTGTTCCTGATACTGACGACACCATCGGGATTCCGGGCAGAGGGACTGCAGCAGGTAAGCCTTGAAGATTACACAAAGGCTCTGCAGAGCATCGCATATCAAAACCCTCAGCTCTCGACGCTTGGACTGCAGGACGTCAGGCTCAGTCTGCCCCCGCAGCTCCAGGTGTTGATGTCACAGGGCACGGTTTACGTGGGAGAGCTTTCACCGGGAGATAACGTAACCGTGAGCTTCTCCGTTGACGTGAACACGGACGAGGGTGGGTACTACCCCTTCCAGATATACGGAGTTTACACGCTTAACGGAGAGGTGAAGCAAACCCCTGCCAGGGCGTTTGGCGTGAGTGTGAGAGATAAGCCAGAAATCAATGTGATAGGCGTCAATTCGAGTGTTTACGCTGGAAGCAAGGGCGATGTCGAGATCAGGATAAACGCCAGCGAGATTCTGCATTCCCTCAGGGCGAGGCTTGAGACTAAGCCACCCCTGACGGCACTGTCCGAGGAGTACTTCGCCGGAGATGTGAGCAGCGCGGTGCTGAGGTTCAGGGTGAAGGCGAGTGGAGATGCCGAGAACACTGTCTATCCGGCAAAGCTGAAGATATACTACGACGTGAACGGGAAGGAAGTGGAGGAGAGCTTTGACATCGGCATAAAGGTCGGCAAGAAGATAAGATTCGAGGTCATAGGGAAGGGAGAGATTCCCGCGGGAGATGAGAGGGTAATCACAGTCAGGATCAAAAACGCCGGTGAGGTCAGCATAAAGGACGCCACCGCCAGGATCACCGTCGTGGATCCGTTCTCAACCACCGACGACTCATCATACATAGGTGAGCTCAGGCCCAGAGAGGAGAAGGAGGTCTCATTCAGGATAAAGGCGGACAGAGACGCTACTCCAAAGAGCTACGCACTTAACCTCGAGATCAAGTACAGAGACTTTAACGGAGAATGGGTTATCAGCGACCCGGTGAAGCTCCCAATTGACGTCACGGAGAGTCAGAAAACGATACCCTCCGCCGGAGTCGTGCTGGCTGCAGTTTCGATCCTTCTCGCAGCATACTGGATGAGAAGATGAGGGCGTTCGACCTCATTTCTTCTTTTGTAGTCAGAGGTAGGTACGCCATAATTATCGCAGTCGTAATTGCGTTCCTCCTCGCGGGCTACAACACCCAGAACATCCAGATGAACCAGGGATACGAAACGTACTTCAGCAAGGACTACAAGGAGTACCAGCAGTACACCCTGTTCTCGAAAAAGTTCGGTGGGAGTGTTGCGAGCATATACGTCTTCATCAAAGGAGATGATGTCGTCAACTACGAAACCTTCGAATACGCACTGAAGCTCGGAAGGGAGATTTCCAAGGTGGACGGAATAGGCAGGGTGAAGTCGCCAGCCCACACGGTGGTGAACATACTCGGGTACCTCCCGTCCGACGAGAACGTGCTCAAACAGCTCGCCTACGAGTACGGAGGGTACTACATACCCAAAAAGTCCCTGATGCTGATGGAGTTCGAGGTCACGGCCGACGAGAGCAGGTACGAGCACATAGCAATGGAGGTGGAGAAGAGGATCGAGCAGCTCACGCCACCCCCGGGAGTTGTGGTCGAGGCCACCGGCAACCCCATGATAAGGTACCAGATAGACCAGAGCATCGGAGAGAGCATGAGGCTGATGGGTGGAGTTGCAGTAATCCTGATGGTCATAACGCTCGCGGTGGTTTTCAGAGGTGTCGTCGAGCAGAAGAGGTACCTCTTCCTCCCCCTGCTGATCTCGATCCTGACGGCAACGATCGCATTTGGGCTGATGCCGCTGCTCGGAATTCCGCTGACAGAGGTCACGAACGGGATTGCGCCGATACTCATAGGGCTCAGCATAGAGTACGCGGCCCAGTTCATGGGAAGGTACGAGGAGGAGAGGAGAAAGGGCGTCGGCGTTGTTCAGGCGTCAGTAACGTCAATAAAGAGCGTTGGTCTCGCGCTATCCCTTGCGATGATAACCACGGTGATAGGTTTTCTCTCGATGGTGTTCTCCGGCGTGCCTGCACTCGGGTGGTTCGGGATAGTCTCGGCCATCGGACTGGTCATAGCGTACCTGCTGAGCATAACACTGCTACCGGCAATAATGCTTACGACAGACAGAAAGGAGAGAAAGGAACGAGAGGAAGGAAAGATTTCGCTAACGGAAAGAGTTCTCGACGCTGCCTCGCTGCTCTCGGCCAGGCACTACAGGACCGTGCTCCTGGCAACCCTCATCATAACCTCGGCCAGCTACTTCGGATACAGCAAGGTTCCACTTCAAACAGACTTCATGAAGTACGTCCCCCAGGACCTGCCTGCGATGAGGAAGTTCAACGAGCTGCAGAGCCTCGTAGGGAGTCAGGACAGGATAATCGCGGTGTTCCAGATAGACTCCTTCGAGCCAGAAACAGTAAAGAGGTTCGAGGACCTCGCGAACTACGTCCTCGGCTCGGAGCAGAGCATAATCGACTACTCGTCTCTCGGCAAGATACTGAAGATGCAGTTCGGTGGAATCCCCGACAGCGATTACCAGCTTGAAAAGGACCTCGACAGGCTTGGTGAGGACAGGGTGGGCAGATACGTTTCCGGATCGAGCTACGCCATATACTTCACCGTCGCACCAATGGACTGGCTCGAGTTCAAGGACCTCTACGAAAGGGTGAAGAGGGAGATAAAGTTCTACGGAAGTGACAGCCAGTTCTTCCTGACGGGAGATGTGGTGCTGAAGATGTTCGTCGCTGACCTCATCGTCAACGGGCAGAACAGGATGACGCTCGCAAGCTTCGCCCTCGTTTTCGTCCTGCTGCTCTTCGTGTACAGAAGCCCCAAAAAAGCGATAGTGCCAATAATACCCATAACGGTCGTGATTCTCGTCAACGGAGGGCTGATGTACCTCCTCGGATACTCGAGGACCCTCGTGACTGCAAGCCTCAACTCCCTGACCATAGGTCTCGGAATCGACTTCTCTATACACGTCATGGAGAGGTACTTTGAGGAGAGGAGGAGGGGGCATGCTCCGGAAAAAGCCGTAGAGATCACGGTGACCAACATCGGAAAGCCCATACTCACCTCAGGGCTCACCATGGCAGGGGGCTTTGCGGCGATGCTCGTCTCGCCGTTCCCCATAATGTCCGACTTCGGTGTGGTCAGCCTCATGGCGATACTCCTCAGCCTCACCGCAGCGCTCACGGTGGTGCCGGCGTTCCTCGTTTTCACAGACAACATGAAAAAGAAAATATCTGAGTAAAACTCAGTCAAATCATGGAGGTCAGAACGCACCGGCTTGCAGACAGGGAACTGGTCGGAGAGGTAGTTGAGCTGGAGGAGAGTTACGCGAAGGTCACACTCAGAACCACGGAGAGAATGGCTGTTGACGAGCTGGGACTCGTGCACGGGGGATTCACTTTTGGTGCAGCAGATTACGCGGCGATGCTTGCAGTCAATCACCCCAACGTGGTGCTTTACAGAGCAGACGTGAGGTTCACGAACCCTGTGAGGGCGGGCGAAACCGTCACGGCAGAGGGAAGGGTGGTCGAAAATCAGGGGAGGAAGTACAGGGTCGAGGTGAAGGCAACAACCAACAGGGTCGTGCTGGAGGGCGTCATGTACTGCTACGTTCCCGAAAAACACGTGCTGGAGGAATAACGCCGGAATTCCTTCAATTTTTTTTGGCTGCGATAAAAAATGTGGGAGGATCACTCCTCCCCGTCCCGGTTACTCCTGGAGAAGTACTCGAGGATCTCCATGGGTACAGGGAAGATGACTGTGGTGTTCTGCGTGTTTGAGACCTCGCTCATGGTCTGGAGTATCCTGAGCATGAGCGCGTTTCTGCTCTGCGCGAGTATTTCCGCCGCTTCCTTCAGCTTCATTGCCGCCTGGTACTCACCGTCTGCCCTTATAACCTTGGCTCTCCTCTCCCTCTCCGCCTCAGCCTGCATCGCCATTGCCCGCTGCATCTCCTTTGGTAGCTCAACGTCCTTTATCTCCACTGCAGAGACCTTTATTCCCCAGGGGTTCGTGGCCTCATCTATGATCTCCTGAAGCCTCACGTTCAGCTTGTCCCTTTCGGAAAGGAGCTCATCCAGATCTGCCTGACCTATGACGCTCCTCAGAGTTGTCTGGGCGATTTGAGCAGTAGCGAACCTGAAGTCGAAGACCTCGGTTACAGCCTTTTCTGGATCCACAACCCTGTAGTAGACAACCGCGTTAACCCTCACCGTCACATTGTCCCTCGTCACGACTTCCTGCGAGGGAACGTCGTAGGTTACAGTTCTTAGATCGACGACCTGCATGTTTTCAAGCAGGGGTATGACGAAGAACAGTCCAGGTCCCCTCGCACCCACAAGCCTTCCGAGCCTGAAGATAACTCCCCTCTCGTACTCCTTGACTATCTTCAGCCCCGAGATCAGGAACAGCAGAACTACGGCCACTAATCCAATCACAATCTCGTTTACCATGTTAAAGAGGTGATTTAGATGTTAAAAAACCTTTGCCACCTTCGTGCCAACATGCTCTCCGGAGAGAAACCTCCTTATCACCCCTTCCTCCGAGCCGTCGAACACGTAAACGTCACAGAACCTCGCAATTCTGAGAATTTCCTCGAGTTTGCCCTTCATACCGCCGGTAACGTCCTCCTTGCCACTCGCAGACCTCACCGCGCTGCGAACCTTTTCGATGTTGCTGCTGTCCACAACCCTTATCGCTTTCCCGTCCACCACTATCGCAGTGTCGGTGGCAAATCCCACTGCGTCTGGCTTTAGATTCTCTGCCAGAACTCTCACGACCTCGTCTCCACTCATAACCCTGAACTTTCCGTTTTCATAGACCACATCTCCGTGCATCACCGGGACAAAGCCCTCGTCGAGCAGAGTCCTCAGAAAGTCGAAGTCGGGATTCAGGAAGAACTCCATGGGGTGCACGGGAACGGGATTTTTACCGGCCCTTATCAGGCTATCGCAGACCATGGAATTGAGTCTAAGGCAGGCGTGGTGGGTTCTCGAAACCCCCTCGGGAGTTAGACCGTACCTCCTCACGTGAGGGTGTCCGAAGCTCCCGACTCCGTGGACGAGTACGATCTCGCCGTGAATCTGGGCAGATACGAACTCGATCATGTCCTCCCTTGCCACCTCGAACGCATCCACAGACTTGTCAGTTATCAGCGCTCCACCAATTTTCAGAATCTTCAACCCTTACCCCCTCCGCAGAAAGGCCAATCTTCATCCCACCACTTCCGGTTGCGAGGATAAAGCCGCCGCCACCTGCACCCGTTATCTTGGCGGAAAATCCAGCTTCCTCCACCTCCGCCACGATTCTGTCTATTTCCGGCGTGCTAACGCCGATGGCCCTCAGCAGACTCTGATTAATCCTGAAAAGCCTCGAAACCTCCTCAATGTCGTTCTCCTCAAGCGCCCTCGCCCCCCTTACCGCTATCGCGTCCATCGCCTCGAGAACCCGATCGATCACGTCCGGATACTTTTCCTTCAGCCCCCTCACCTTCCTCACCATATCCGACGTGATTGAGGTCTGCCCGCTGTCGATGACGAAGAACTCGAGATCCGTGTGAAATCGCCTTCTCTCAGGCATCACCCAGCTCCCGCCGAAGGTTGATACGAACGGATCGGTACCACTCCCTATGCCCTGAACGTCAAGCTCGACCTTCCTGGCGAGGTCGAAGACTCCCTCTCTATCCAGCCCAGCCTCAAACTCGGCGTTGAGAGCTTCGATGGTCGCCACCGTGACTGCCGCGGAACTCCCCAGACCGCTTGCAGGAGGAATTTCGCTCCTAACCTCGATGCTTACTCCATCAAACCTGCACAGGTCGGAGAACCTTCTGATCGCGTGAGAGATGTAGGCGTGCCTTCCAGAAAAGTCGTAACCGGTCACTCCGAAGGAGGAGGAGATCCTCACACCTCTCGACTTCTCGGCCCTCACGTAACACCTGAGGTTTATTGCCGACACAACGGCGTGCTTGCCGTAAACGACCGAGTGCTCTCCGAAGACAATCACCTTGCCGGGGGCAGATGCTATCATCGCCATGACTCATGACCGGGAGGATAAAAAATTACTGTCAGCAGACCCTCGGTATCGGATCGACGGTTGGCCATGGGAGTACCTTGGTCGTGCCGATCCTCGTCTTCACAACCACTTCGCTGAACTCCCCTGTAGCGTAGCCGATTATCTCGGCGTTCCTGTCGAACTTCCTGAGGACCCTGAGCACATCCTCCGCAAGCTCGCCCTCCACGCCCATGACCACCTTACCCTCGTTCGCCATCGAGTAGGGGTCAAGGCCGAGCGCATCACAAACCCCCCTCACGTCCTCTCTGATGGGGATGCGTTCCTCCTCCACGAGTATTCCGACCCCGCTCTTCTCCGCAATCTCGTTCAACGCCTCGGCTATACCCCCCCTCGTTGGGTCCTTCATCGCGGATATCCCTCCAACCTCTTCCATCGCAGACCTGACAGCAAACCATACCGGCCGGACGTCGCTCTCCACATCGACATCAAAGCCCAAGTCCTCCCTCTCGAGCAGCATCGCGAGACCGTGCTCGGCTATGTTTCCGCTGACTATTACAGCGTCTCCTTCCCTCAGCCCCCTGTCCCTGATCCACCTGTACGGGTACTCCCTGTACTCCCTCAGAACCTCGAGATTTTTCTCGAGGGCGTCGTTCCTCACTCCTATCCCAGTGGTGTTGATGAAAATGCCCGCGTTCATCTCCACTACTTTCGTATCTCCAGTTATAACCCTGAGCCCGATCTCCTCCACCCAGTGACTGACGTCGCTCATTATCCTCTCGAACACCTCATCATCGAATCCCTCCTGGATTATCAGGGCGAGGGACATGAACGCGGGCTCTGCACCCATCACGGCCAGATCGTTTGACGTTCCGCACACCGCGAGGCTGCCTATGCTCCCCCCCCTGAACACGGGCGGGTGTGCTGTGTAGCTGTCCGTGGTGAGGAGGTAGTTATCGTCAAAATCAGCGGAATCCTCCATTTCGGAGAGGGAAATCTCCCCTACCCTCGCATCGAGCCTGGAAAACACCCTCTTTTTGAGGAACTCGGTCATGTACTTTCCTCCGGCACCATCCTCCCTCCTGATCATTCCATCACCTCCAGATATTTGAGAGCGTAAACCTGCCCGAGGGAAATCCCGTTGTCTCCGGCTGGGACGAGCTCGTTCGTCACGTAGTCCACACGACTGGAAAGAGACCGAGAGAAGTGACTGTTAAACGCCACACCCCCACTCAGAACCACAGGCAGGTCGTATCCCCCAACCACCTCCGCGGAGCACATCGCGAGGTAGTCTATCAGCCTCCAGGCTATCCTGCCCCTGTCTTCTCCCGCGAGGTACCTTCTGAGGGAGTCGGCGAAAACGTGACCATATTCGATCACCATCACGTGTCCCTTCCCCTCCTCCCTCCCATCGAACGTGAACCTGCTCGGCTCGAATCTGTCAGCCATCTCGCACTCATACACCTGATCTGCCTTCCTCGCCACGCCCTCAACCTTCATCGCTGGCTCTCCCTCGTACGTTCTCTCAAAGCACACCTCCAGCATAGCCGAGATCGCATCCATGTACCTTCCGGCTGAAGATGCGAGAGAGACGCCTATGTTCTTCCTGTACTGGGTTTCGAGGATCTCGAAGCTCTCATTCTCCCGCAGGTATGGAGAATACCTTTCGAGGAGCTCCCAGCTACCCTCGTGAGAGTAGATTATCGAAAAAAGTATCCTCAGAGGATAATTCGTCGCGAGATCCCCGCCAAGGAGCTTCACCCTCTCCATCCTCGCCACCCGCTCAAACGTGCGCTCTTTGAGATTAACGTGCAGAACCTCTCCACCCCAGATTGTTCCGTCTGCACCGTATCCGGCCCCGTCAACCGTGATTGCGATTGCCTCGTCGATCTTCCTCTCTGCCATTACCGACAGGGCGTGAGCGAGGTGGTGCTGCACCGCCACCCTCTCCACACCGAGCCTCTCCGAGAGCTCCTCAGCATATCTGGACGTGTTGTAAAGGGGGTGCAGGTCGTGAACCACGTACCCTGGTTTCACCTCGAGGTACCTCATCCAGAAGTCAACTGCTCTCTTGAAGAACTCGTTGAATGTCCTGAAGTTAGACGTGTTGCCGATGTACTGAGAGGGTATGACCTTACCGTCCCTGAGCAGCGTTATTGAGTTGTACAGCTCAGCACCGAGGGCTATCGCCTGGCCATCTACGTCAACTCTCACGGGCACCGGCACGAAACCCCGTGACCGTCTTATGATCATCCTCTTTCCGTTGACGACCTTGACGACAGAGTCGTCGACCCTGTTGTGTATCCTCATGTTGTGGTGAAGGATCGCGTCACAATCCACCTCAGGCCACTCTGTGGCCATTGGCTCTCCCGGAAGGTTGGCCGAGGTCATGACGAGCGCGTCTGACTCGAGAAATGAGAACAGGATTATGTGCAGCGCTGTGTACGGGAGCATGATACCAACTGTGTCGAGGTGCGGGGCCACCTGAAAGAGCTCAGCCCTCTTCTTCAGCACAACGATCGGCCTGACGTAGCTCTCCAGCTCCTCCCTCTCGATCCCTCCAACTTCAGCGTACCTTTCAGCGGCCTCGATGTCCCTCACCATAACCGCGAAAGGCTGCTGAGGTCTCCTGAGAAGCATCCTCAGCCTCTCCACAACCCCGTCGTCAGTCAGACATGCTATGTGGTATCCTCCAATGCCCTTGATAGCGACGATGCCACCTGAGTCGAGAACTTCCGCCGCGCGCCTTATCGCGTCGACACCGGTGAGGTTAAAAGGGTGAAGCTCGTATTTGGGCCCGCATTTCGGGCATGCTATCGACTGGGCGTAGTACCTCCTGTCTTCCGGATCCTCGTACTCTCTCCTGCAGTCTTCGCAGAGCGGGAAGTCTACCATGGTTGTGTTTTCCCTGTCAAAAGGAAGCCTGAACGAAACGCTGAACCTCTGCCCGCAGTCGGTGCATGTCGTGAACGGATACATGTACCTCCTGTTCCCGGGATCGAACACCTCCTCAGAGCACCTCTCACAAACCGCGAAGTCCGGAGGAGGTAGAGAGAAGAGCCCGGATTTGCCTCCACTCCTCACAATTACGAAGTCGCTGAATCCTTCAGAGACTGGTAGTCTCTCAACCACAGCACTCTCGATGACAGCCATCTTGGGCTTTCTAAGCTTCATGGCCTCCAGAAATCTGTCAGGGTCCCTGTCGATGACAATTTCAACCGTTCCGTCACCAACGTTCTTCACGTACCCTTTGAGGCCCATGGACCTGGCCAGCCGGTAAACGAAGGGTCGAAAGCCGACTCCCTGGACCCTTCCGGTCACGGTGATGCGGTACACAATCACCGAGCACAAAAGGGTTATATTACTCTTATTCATCCATGTGCTGAAGATGCACGAGATGAGTTACGCAGAGGCGATACTGGAGAATGTCCTGAAAATAGCCGAGAGAAACGGGGCCAGAGAGGTGAAGAAGGTTCACCTGGTTATAGGCGAGCTTCTCCTGATCAACCCGGAACAGCTCAGGTTCTGTCTGAGCGCGATAAGCAGGGACACACCAATGGAGAACGCCGAAATAGAGATAGAGTTCTCAAAAGCCAGCATAAGGTGCATAAAGTGCGGAAGGAGTTACGACTCACCACTTGGAGTGTGTGAGTGCGGGGGTTTCGTCAGCGTTGATGGTGGGAAGGAAATGATTCTCAAGAGTCTCGTTATGGAGGTGGAGGATGCACAGGATTGAGGTTGACGCGGAGGTAGACCTCCTGAGCGAAAACAAGAGGCTTGCGAGAGAGAACAGAGAGTTTCTGAAAAGGCATGGAATAAAGGCCGTGAACGTCATGGGTGCGATAGGTTCGGGGAAGACCCTGCTCATCGAGAGAACCGTGGAGGAAATGAAGGACGTCAGGATAGGAGTCATCCTCGGAGACGTTGTCTGCAGGGCTGACTACGACAGGGTTGCCAGGCACGACGTGAGGGCGGAGGCGATTAACACCGGCAAGGAGTGCCACCTCGACGCCCACCTCATTCACCACAGCATTCAGAAGTTCAGGGACGTTGACCTGATTCTGATCGAGAATGTGGGCAATCTCATCTGCCCGGTCGATTTTGATCTCGGCGAGGATTACAGGGTGGTCATGGTCAGCGTTACAGAGGGTGACGACGTGATTGAGAAGCACCCTGAGATCTTCAGGCTCGCAGACGTGATAATAATAAACAAGGTTGCCCTCGCGGAGTTCGTGGAGGCCGATGTAGAGAAGATGGTGAGAGACGCGAGGAAGCTGAATCCTGAGGCGAGGATAATAAGGATGGACCTGAAGAAGGGAATTGGATTTGACGAGTGGATCGAATTTCTGAGAGGTGTTCTGAATGTGTCTGGCAATTCCGGCTGAGATTGTTGACGTTGACTGGCCATACGCAGTTGTAGACCTTAAGGGTGCTCGGAGAAAGGTTAGAATTGACCTGCTCGATGACGTCAAACCGGGAGATTACGTGCTCATACACGTCGGGCTGGCGATACAGAAGGTGAGCAGGAAAGAGGTAGAGGAGATTGAAAGCCTATGGCAGAAAATATTGGAAGAGTAGTCAAAAAAATTGAGGAGATCAGCGAGGGAAGAGATGTAACGCTGATGCACCTGTGCGGAACTCACGAGGACACGATCTCTAAGTACAACCTGAGGAGCGTCATTCCATCGAACGTCAGATTGCTTGCAGGTCCGGGATGTCCTGTCTGCATAATCCCCGACACCGACCTGCAGAAGATCTTTCACCTTATTGAGAAGAGGGACGTGATTCTGACCACATTCGGGGACATGGCCAGAGTACCTTTTGAGGACAGGAGCCTCTTCTACTACAGGAGCAGAGGAAAGGACGTCAGGGTGGTTTACAGCGTGTTTGATGCTGTGGAGATTGCCGAAAAAACTGACAAAGACGTGGTCTTTTTCGGGATAGGGTTTGAAACCACGATGCCTTCCATCGCCGTTGCGGTGAAGGACTCGCCCGAGAACTTTTACGTGTACTCTGCCCACAGATACTTCATTCCAGCAATGGAGGCCATCATTCAGGGGGAGCTGAAGATAGACGGCTTCATCTGCCCGGGACACGTTTCGACCATAGTGGGTGTGAAGGCGTATGAGAGGTTCCTGAAATACGGCATTCCCATGGCCATCGCCGGTTTTGAGCCGCACGACGTGTTGCTTGCAGTCTACATGCTCGTCAAGGCCATAAACGAGGGCAAACCCTGGATATACAACGAGTACACCAGGGCCGTCAGGTACGAGGGGAACGTGAACGCGCAGAGAGTTATGGAGGAGGTCTTCGAAGCCAGCAATGGAGAGTGGAGGGGGCTGGGAACCATACCGGAAACAGGGGCGAGGATAAGAAAGGAGTTCGAGCACAAAGACGCTGAAAAGGTTTTCGAGGACGTGTTCGAGGACTTCACTCCGAAGGAGGACAGGAGAAAGAGGCACTGCAGGTGCGGGGAGGTGCTGAAGGGCCTGATAACTCCAGAAGACTGCAGGCTGTTCATGACGGCATGCACCCCCAGGAACCCGATAGGGCCGTGCATGGTGAGCTTCGAGGGCACATGCGCCATCTGGGCCAAGTACGGGGTGAAGAGTTAGGACTGGGCTGACAGGTAGCTCAGAATTTTCTGGTGCAGCTCTCTCAAAACCTTCCTTCTGTCCTCCATCAGCACAACGTCCTCGTCCCCCATCACGTAGAGGTTCAGCCCGAACGGGCTCGGGTACGGAACCCTCGTCACCTCGAACTCGACCCCCCTCCCCACGCTCGAAACGAATTCAATCGCATTCGAGATGTCCATCGCGTCCTCCATTATTTCCCTGAATGTTTCCCTTATCACCGGAAATTCCCTTCCGAAGTTCTTCAGCAGGAGCTTGAGCAGCGTATCCGCACTCAGCTGCTGCCTCCACACGCTCTTCTCCCTTCCGAGATAGTTCCGGAGTATCATGAAACTCCTGACCGCGACGTGCCTGAACCTCCTCCTGAGAATCTCGGTTTTCACGAGAGACTCGATCAGGTCGTCGCGAAAGCTGGCAGCGTCAAAAAGCGATTCGACCTCGTCCACATTCAGCGTCCTGTTCTTCGGCAGCACGAGAACGAAGCCGTTGTCGTTTACCGTGAACTGAACGTTGCACCTCTTCATCCTGCCGGCTCTGTAGGCAAAGACTCTCGCTATCGCATTGTTTGCCCTCCTTCCGACGAGTGTGTGGAAGAAGTAGTAGTTCCTGTCCTCCTCCAGCACCTCAACGACCAGCCTTTCGGAGTGGGGGATCGCGCTGAACCTCCTCTGTTCGTCGAAGTACTCGACTATTGACTCAGCCGCGTTTCTGTCTATTGGAAACTCCGTCATAAGCCACTCGAGTGCCGAACCATCTTCCAGCCTCCTTTCCATCTCTCTCCTGAACTCCTGCACCCTCAGCGCGAGATCGTAGCTCAGAGGAAGCTGCTCTGAGAACCAGCTCGGAACCGTTGGCTTCTCATCCCTTACTTCCTCAACGACGATTTTCATTCCTCTCGATCTGACGAACCTGTACGTCCTCCCAGCGAGCACGAAGATGTCTCCCCTCACGAGCCTCTCCGCAAACTCCTCCTCGACCTTCCCCACCATCCTCCCATCCTTTGTGACTACAGAGATCGCCACCTCGTCCGGAATCGTGCCGGTGTTCAGGTAGTATATTGGCCTTACCATCTTTCCCCTTCTGCCGAACTCCATCGACTCCTCATCGAACCAGATTTTTCCGTAAACCCTCTTCTCCTCCAGCTCGGAGTACATTCCAGCGAGGTACCTCAGAACCGACAGGAACTCGTCTTCAGTCAGATTCCTGTAGGGGTACGATCTCCTGATCAGTTTGAGGGCCTCATCCACCTTCCACCTTCTTTCAATGGCCATCCCGACCACGTGCTGACACAGCACGTCGAGGGGCTTTTCGGGAATGTGGATTCTGTCGAGCCTCCTCATC
>NZ_JBPLZQ010000105.1:0-10547 GCF_054018175.1 Geoglobus sp. | reverse complement strand
CCAGCTCCTTTATCATGACCGCCGAGACGAGTGCACCTCCCGGCATCGGGAGCAGACCGATCAGCATCGGTATCAGTGCGACGCTGAACCTCCCCGAGATCGAGTGCACGGAGTCCGTGATTTTCCTGAGCATCCCGACAACTTCCATTCCATAACCAATGGAGAACGCGAAGATCACGATGGCGACTATCCTCCATGTCGACAGGTTCGTTAGCGTCTCCACAATGCTCTGAGGGGCGCTGGTTATCGCGAGAAAGAGAGCCCCCGCGAAAACCGCAAGCGTGATTTCAAATCGTATCAGGAGCAGGATTATGATTACGGACACCATCAGGGCCGTGACTACATCCATGGTTCTGCAACCTGCGAGGAGTAGTTAAGCTTTTTCAGATGACGATCCCGGATAGAGCAAATGTAAGTGCGTAGTTCATCACGGAGAACAGAATGAAGAGGTACATTGCCCTTTCTCCGTACTCTCTGAATGCCATCTCCACCTCTCTGAAAAACCGTTCGCCCATTACCCTCGCCCTGACATCTGAGAAACCGAACCTGACTGAGGCGCTCTTAAACTGCGCACCTTTCAGTGATTCCTCCAGAAACGCCTCTATGGCCTGGAGATCCTCAACACCTGCCGGTCTGTAACCGACCTTCGGCGACACGCCTGTCTTGGAGTGGTTGTCGGTCGTCACGATGTCGAGATTCACGCCATACCTCTTCCCGACGCTCTCCAGGTACTCCCTCAGCTCCCTGTCCATGTTGTTCGAGTCGACCATGAGGATTCCGTGCTTCTCGCCGTCAAACGACATGAGAAGCAGGGCGAGTCTTCCGCACACGGAGCTGCTCTCATACTCTCTCGCTGAGAAGCTGACCGCGAACTCCTCACACCTCCCCGGATCGATTTCCGAAGCCCTCTCAAGAAGTATGTATATCTCGGCCAGATCGTCTGGAGTGAGCTCGTACCCCTCCATGTAAGCGTTGTGCGCATCCACAATGACGGGGTTCCTGAAAAACCTCTCTGCGATCTCCCTGACCTCCGAGGGTATGTCGTCTATGCTCTCCTTCCCGTGAATGATTACGAGCGCGAAGGTGTCGAAGGGATAGACCTTTACCCTGAACCTCCTGCCGCTCACGGAATACGGCTTCCCCGGACGGGCCAGCTCCATCACAGGACTCGCACCAACTATCGCCTCAACATCCTCCTCCGTTGCATGATTGGAGGCGTGGGTGGATATCCCGTGCAGAAACATGTCGTATCTGTCAAACGACTTTCCGACGAGCTTCGCCCCGCCGACATCCCTGAACGGTCCCGGGTGAAACTCGGGAACAATTATCCTGACCCCATCAGCCTCAATAACGTGAACTCTTGCCTCCCTCACCTCAGAGTACATCTTGATCCTTCTCTCAAAGATCTCCGGCTCCCCCCTGAGCCAGTAAAGAACGAAGTCTCTCAGTATATCTGAAACGACTATCCTGCCTGCACGCCTGCTCATGAATGACACGAAGAGGTACGCAAGGAAAACTCCGGAAAATGACGAAAGCGCGTAGGCGACTGTTCTGTGTGGTGCGCTGAAGGAAAAGTAGTAGTCGACCGGATACAGCAGGGCGAGGATCGCGAGGGGTGCGAGGTAGCTGTACCTCTCCGACGTGAAGTACAGCCCCACGGAAAGCATGAACGCGATTGCAGATGGTGATGCGACGATCAGCTCGGGACTTATCAGGTGAATCGCAATCACATCAGCGATTTCCACCATCAGCAGCATGAACAGGGCGAAGAAAAAGATTCTCCTGCTGTTGAACCCTGACTTGAGCACCCTTCCCGTCACTATCAGCAGGACTATAAGGGCGAGGCCGATAAAAAAGTACCTCATGGCAAAGAACGACTTGCCGGAGATTCCGTTAAGGTAGGAGGCGAGAACTATGCTGGCCACACCTATGGCTACGCTGACCCTCTTCTTGGGAACCGAAAAAATTTTGGAGTAAAATCTTTCGAGGACGTTCTGGTCTATCATTCACCGTATTCCTGCAGGATGTCCCTCAGGTAGATCTTGTGCTGGCCGAGCTTTCCACCGTAATTTCCTGCCGAGATTTTCAGAACACCATCGATCCTGCTAACGACCTCCATGCAGACGTACATCGCCTTCTTCACGTCCTCGAGGGTCGTTCCATTGATAACGATCTCAGGAATGCTCTTGACACCATCGGGAACCTTCGAGTCCTGTATTTTGCCCTTGAGGGTCGGGCAGTAGTAGTGGTTGGTGGTGGGCCCGATCTCCGGGTAATTCGTTTCAGGCTTTGAGCCTGCCGAACATATGTCGAAGGAGGTTATTACATTGTCCATTCTCCTGAGCGCCTCCACAGCAGCCTCTCCTGCTTCGAGAGCGGATTCCTCGCTGTCGCAGAAGAACCACACGTTACCGCCAGCAACACCCTCGGCATAACCGATGTACCTCTCGATGATGAACTCTCCAAACATTATGGGGACCCTGATGACCTTCCTGCCCCACATCTCCTCCTCCCACTCGTAGCCATCACCACACCTGCCGACGTTGAGCTCGGCATCGAAGTAAGTATCGCTATCAGTCGCGTTGAAAACCCTCGTAGTCGGAACGACGAGAATTCCCTGCCTTATCCTCTTGCTCATCTCCCTCGTGAGCACCTTCTCAAAGTTCTTGCTCTTCGCAACCCAGATCTGGGCTATCGCACCAATCCTTCCGTCGGGGGTTTCCTCGGGTTAGACGAACTTCTCCACTCCACCCTCAGACTCTCCGAAAACCGTTGAGGGCAAGGCCGTCGAGTTGTATGCGGCCTTTTTGAGCAGCCACTTGTGCTTCGCCGTTATCAGAATCCTCGAGTAGATTCCATCAAACGCCTCGCAGTACGTGTCCTCAACAGGCACACCATTCAGCTCGAGTCCCATGATGGTTAGTTGGCAGGTAAAATATATAATTTGCTGGGTAACGTTAAATCATCAGCGAGATCGGGAACGATTAATCGGAATCAACTCAGCCCGAAGGGCTGGAAGGTGCCAACTCTCCAGAATTCTTTTATCGGTCGGGCGTGAAAGTATACACTGCCATGGTGAAGGTCGGGTGCTGCGGATTTCCCGTTTCAATGCGGGAGTACTTCAAAAGGTTCGAAGTTGTCGAGGTTCAGAAAACGTTTTACAAACCTCCAAAACCAGAAACCGCGAAAAAATGGAGAGAGATGGCCAGAAATAGTTTTGAGTTTACGGTAAAGGCGTTTCAGGTCATAACACACCCTCCGTCATCTCCAACGTACAGGAAAGCGAGGCTGAAGGTGGAGAATGGCGGGTATTTCAAACCGGTGAGTGAGGTCTTCGACGCGTGGGAGAGAACGAAGGAAATTGCCAAGGTGCTCAGGTCGAAAATCGTGGTCTTCCAGACTCCGAGGTCTTTCAGGGAGAGTGAGGAGAACGTCAGAAACATGGTGGAGTTCTTCAGCTCGATAGACGGAGGGTTCATCTTCTGCTGGGAGCCAAGAGGGTGGAGTAGCGAGAAGGTTAGAGAGGTCTGCGAGGAGCTCGATCTGATTCACGTCGTGGACCCATTCGTTGAGGAGAGCGTTTACGGCGAGTTGAAGTACTTCAGGCTTCACGGCTTCAGCTACAGGCACAGGTACAGCGACGACGAGCTGAAGTGGCTGGCCAGAAAAGTCTCAGGAGGAAGGGAATGCTACACCATGTTCAACAATGTGCACATGCTCGGCGATGCCACCAGATTCATTGAGACACTGAAGGAAATAAATAGCGGGGAGTAAATGAGAGAGTGATGATTGGAACGCTCATAAACGTGGCATCGATAGTCCTGATGAGCCTCATAGGAGTGCTCGTTGGCTCGAGAATCGAGGGTGAGACCAAGGAGTACCTGATGAAGGTTCTGGGGCTGGTGGTCCTCATCATCGGCGTTGAAATGTCGTTCAAAACTTCCAATTTCGCCCTTCTCACCGTAACAATACTCACAGGCACAGCAGTTGGGAACGCCATGAAGATAGAGGAGAGACTTGAGGACTTCGGCATCAGAGTGGAGCGAAGGTTCGAGGGTTCGAGGTTTGCGGAGGGTTTTGTCGCCTCAACAATTCTGTTCTGCGTTGGGTCCATGGCGGTGATTGGCCCGATTCAGGAGGCCCTAACAGGAGATTACACGCTGCTCATTACAAAGGCCATGCTCGACGGTATCGCGTCCCTCGCCCTTGCATCTGCCCTCGGTATCGGCGTCGCGTTTTCAGCCATTCCGGTGCTGATCTACCAGTCGTTCTTTTACCTGACCGCCCTCGGAATCAGGGAGTACGCCACCGACCTTCTAATTTCAGAGCTGACGGCCACCGGAGGAGTTATGATTGCAGCGATTGGAGTAAACCTCATGAGGCTGACCAGCATGAAGCCCGGAAACATGCTGCCCTCACTCCTCGTCTTACCGGTCTATCTGAAGCTCTTTTCTCTGCTGAATTCGGTGATGCCATGAAGGTCATGCTGACGATCATCATAGACGGCGTTAACAGGGACGTTTACGAGAAACTCCTCAGGGCAGGAAAGCTCCAGGAAATAGAGGAGCTCACAAAAAGTGCGCTGAACATCGAGAGGTGCTACTCATCCTTTCCGTCCGCAACCGTCACTGGGCACGTTTCCATAGCGACCTCGGAGCTTCCCGAAAGACACGGAATAGTCGGGCAGAGCTGGTTTGACAGAGAAGGAAAGGAGTACATAGGCTACGACTTCGAGCTGACGATGCCGGACAACTGGATTGACGCCAAATCAAATCTGAACGACAGGCACATCCTCGGAGAGACGTGGTTTCATATTGCCAGGAGGATGGGGTTCAGAACCTTCAGCGCGGACCTCGTCAGGAAGGGAGCGGACCTGAGGATGAGCTTCATACTTCCGGGAGAGGACAGGGACGTGGCGATCCCCAGATGGCTCTTCTTCCTGAGGAGGTTCGCGAAGCACACCTCGGTCAGAAAGGCGGGCATGGCCAAAAAGCTGCTGCTGAAGGCATTCCCTTTCCACGTTCTGCAGCACGAGATAGTGACGAGAAACGCCATAAAGGCCGTCAAGGCAGGATACAACTTCGGCATACTCTGGTTCATGGAGACCGATGCTTCGAGCCACATCTACGGCCCCGAGAGCCTCGAAGGGATTGACGGGAAGCCGTACATCTACGACTCTTTCGAGGACGCTATGAGAGATGCCGACGAAGAGATCGGAAGAATCAGAAGAGCTCTGAAGGATTACGAGCTCTACATCAACATAACCACCGACCACGGTCAGAGCAGGCTCGAAAGCGGTAGGGAGTATCACGTCAGCCTCTCCGCTGAGATGGAGGGACAGGGAGTAAACGCGTTCACGAGGGTGGACCCTCACGAGTACGAGACGAGGGTCGGCAGGAGGGCGCAGGTGGTTGTGGCGCCAAGCGGTCCGAGGATGGCACACATATACCTGCTCGATCGAGGTGTCGCTCACAGAGTGCACGACTTCCTTGCAGAATGCAGGGCGGTGGAGTTCGTGTTCTGGAGGGATGGCAGAGAGATACTCGTGGATGACGGGGGAGAGATATCCAGGCTCGAGGAGTACGGGTTCGGCAGAGACTACCCAAGGGCTGTCGAAAGGGTGAGGGGTCTTCTGGAAAGCGAGAGAAGCGGGGACTTCGTGGTCACGGCGAGGAAGGGATACGAGTTTCAGGTTTCGGGCTACAGGGGTGCTCACGGAGGGCTGAACGCCGAGGACTCCACGGGATTTGCCGTCATTCACGGCGAAGGATACCGGGAGGAGTGGGTAAAAGAGGGACTGATAACCGACGTCCTGAGAACCGCGATGGACATGTTCTGGGATTTCTGACTGGAGAGCTCTCGGAAAAATTGAGTGGAGTTTTGCAGCTGGTTCTCAGAGCTCGTTCAGCAGCCTTTCAAGCTCCTCGGCAAGCGGACCGTAAATCCGGGAGTTCTTCCTGACCCTTTCCGTGAACTCGAAGACCCACTCCTTCATCCTATTCACGAACTGCTCATCCCCGGTGAGGGCGAGGTACTCCAGCTCGACGCTTATGTGGTCTGGCGGCTCACCCTCAAAGCTGTACTCGAGCCCGTGACCCCTGTAGATGTCCTCAACCTCTATGCTCGCGCTGCCGTACAGAGAACCCTCCCGGTAGTACGACTCGTAAGGGGGACACGTTAGCGTCGGAAAATCGGTCACGAAAAGCCTCGTGTATTCTGTCTGAAGCTCCTCGAGGGTGTGGGATTTCAGCATCTCCACAAGATGTGAGTACTCCGGAAGGTGAGATGCGAGAGCCTCAATCTCCTCGAGCGTTTTTTCGGAGGGATAGGAAAAAACGAGGGAAAAAAATCTGAACTTCTCGTTCATCTCACTCCCTCACCGGCAGAGCTCTCAGCAGCGCAAGGAAGACGAAGGATACCAGTGCGAAGACTCCCACGGTTATCGCTATCTCAACCGCCGATGGAACGTAGTTCCAGTAGGAGACGAAGATGGGCTGCGGGTTGAACAGCGTTCCCCTGACCTCCCCGACTGCTATCGGGTACTGCCACTCGAACGACTCGCCGGCCATGACCACGGGCACCCTGAAGGGGATCAGATTGTATGCCGGAGGGATCAGCAGGTACCTGTGGGCGAGGATGCCGATGTTGACCGCCAGACTTCCGGCAACAAGCCCCTGAACGCTGTCGTACTTCTTAGCGAGGATAACTATGCCCGCGAGCAGGAATATCGCCTCGATCGCGTGTATGTGCAGGTAGTCCCTGAAAACGAGCATTAGCGCGTCGTACTCTTTACCGTTGTCCCACCACTGCCTGATGAAGAAGTCGTTGTAGTACATGAAGAGCAGTGCCACTGCTGAAAATGCAGAGATCTTCGCAAGAAGTCTGTATGTCGGCTTCAGCTCATCCTTGAACCCGTAAACTATGAGAGAAACAAGTATGACGACAGCCGGACCTGCGGTGAGGGCAGCTGCGATGAACGTGGGTGCGAGCAGCCCACCATACCACCAGGGCCTCGAGAGCTGGGTTGCGAGGACCCAGGCCGTAACAGTGTGTATGAGAATCGCAAACGGCAACGCGATTGGTGCGAGCTTCCTGGCCCTGCTTTCGGACCTCTTTCTCAGCATCTCGAGCTGCTCTGACGTGAGATTGGGCTTTTTGAGAATTGTGCCCACAAACGGAAGGCTGACACCTCTCTCAGCGATCCTCGGCTCAAGCTGCACGTACGTGTAGACTGCAGATAGGAGCGCGTAGGTCGAGAGGACGATGAAGTCCCAGGGGAGCAGCGACTTGAAGTTAGGATACAGGAACATGTTGAATATCCTGTCCGGTCTTCCGATGTCTGGCAGGACCATGATCATTGCCGCAACTGCGAAGATGAACGCTGAGAGCGAGGCCACCGGGGCTATCGGCTTGAGCTGTCTGACGCCGAATATGTTTATCGCCGACGAGACGACGAGACCACCTGCTGCCGTGCCGACGTAGAAAGCCCACATCGCGATGTAGAGTCCCCATGAGAACGGGTTCCTCATGTTGGTCAGTATGAGTCCCCTCTGGAGCTGGTAGACGAAAGCCACTATTCCGATTACCGCGAGTATCGCGAGTATTCCCATCGCGAGATCATATTTCCTTCTCATACCTCACACCTCCTCTACCCTCCTTCCTCGCAGGAGGTATGTAAAACACCTTGGGCTCGGTGCCAAGGTCCTCGAGGAGCCTGAAAGCTGCTCTGTCCTTCAGAACCTTGGATATCTCGCTGTTCGGATCGTCAAGGTCGCCGAATATCCTCGCGTTCCCGGGGCATCCCCTGACGCACGCTGGAGCGAGACCCTGGTCAACGAACTGCACGCAGAACGTGCACTTTTCAACGACACCTCTCGGTCTCGTTTTCGTGTAAACCAGCCTTCCATCCTCGGTTCTGTGATCCTTGGGATAGCCGTACTTGTAGTCCTTGTCAGCGAACCAGTCCTCGTCAAAGCCGGCCCTTTCGAAGCCCTGCCTGAAGTTCTCGTCCGGGTCCTGCCAGTTGAACTGCCTTACCCCGTATGGACAGGCCGTGATGCAGTACCTGCAACCGATGCACCTCTCGAAGTCAACGAGCACGAGCCCATCTTCCCTCTGCCAAGTTGCCCCAACAGGACAGACCTTCACACACGGCGCATTTTCGCAGTGCATGCACGGAACAGGCAGGAAGACCTCTGAGAGGTTTGGATACTCTCCCACAGGAACCATGTGCTCCTTCGAGCCAACGGTCTCGACCCTCTGCCACCACGTGCCGGGTGGCTGGGCATTGACCATCTTGCAGATCACGGCACAGCTCCTGCAGCCGATGCAGCGGTTGAGGTCGATAACCATGCCGTACCTAACCATCTGCACTCACCTCACACCTTCCTAACATCACACGCGCACTCATTCCATGCCGTCGTTGGCTCCCATATTCCGGGAACGAAGTAGGCCAGGTGCACGGCCTTGACCCACGGGAAGGTCAGCGTGTTGTAGGAGTCTCCCCTGAGGTACCTGCTCCACCACCCCTGCTCGAATATGATGACCCTCGGGTGAATTCCGGGATCTATGACCGCATAGCCCCTGACCCTGCCTCTATCGTTGTAGACCTCCACAAGGTCTCCGGGCCTGATTCCCTTCTCTCTGGCCGTCTCAGGGTTCATCCACACCCTCGGCCTGAAGTCCTGGAGCTCGAGCATTGTTATGTTGTTGCTGTGCGTTGAGTGAACCCTGTAGAGGGCGTTCCTCGTTATGAACGCGTACTTGTACTTGTTCCTGGCCTGCGGGTTGACCTTGTACTCCGTGTCCACGAACGGATCCTTGTGAACCGGCAGAGTCTCTCCGAAGTCTATGAACACATCCTCCTCCTTGTAAAACTCAATCCTGCCTGACTTCACGAATCTCGCCGTTTTAGCGAGCGGCGCTGGGAATGACGGCGGCGGGAACGGCTTCTTCTCGTGAATCTGCTCCCAGAATGGGATCTGTCTCTTGCCGGGAGTTGGCAGGTTAAGCCTTATAGCCCCCTCCTTCAGCAACCTCTCGAGCGTTATGCCCTTCGTGAGCTCGTGCTTTCCGAGCATCAGTTCGGTTGCCTTGAGAGAGGCTTCGTGCGCTATCTGCCTCGCGAGCTTCAGGCTCCAAGTTCCGCTCTTCCTTGCATTTTCCTCCTTCTCGAAGAGCGCCGGATCAGGGTAGAACTCCGCTATCTGAGCTTTCAGCTCATCGTCATCCCACTTCGCCACCATCCTCTTTGCCAGCTCCTTGAATATCCATATTTCAGGCATGCACTCGAAGAGCGGCTCGATGGCGGGCTGCTGCATCTGGACGTACGGGTGAAGGATCGTCGCGGTTAGCTCGTACTTCTCGTACCACGCAACACCCGGCAGCACAACATCCGCCCACTTGGTGGAGGTTGTCGCCTGGAAGTCTATCGCGAGTATGAACTCAAGCTCTCCGGAGCTGGCCATTTCTCTGAGCTTGTTGGCCATGTTGTGCTGGTCGAACGGATTGTTCCACCCGAACACGAAGGCCTTGACGTCGTTCTTCGGATATGGAGTCTCGCGGTTGTATTTTCTGAATTCCTCGCTCTGCCTGTACTCCTTGTTCATCCAGAGCAGGTAGGTAACCCAGTTGGTCTTCCTGCCCTTGAAAAGCCACCACATGCCGAGCGGCCAGCGAATCTTGAACTGCCCCGCGTAGGTCGAGATTCCGGCACCTGGCTTGCCAATGTTTCCGGTAAGGGCGACGATCAGGGCGAGGGCCCTTCCCTTCAGGTCTCCGTGGAACCACTGGTAGTTGCTCGCACCGTAGACTATGTGGAGTGGCCTGGTCGTGGCCATCTCCCTCGCTATCCTCCTCACCATCTCAGCATACTCTGCCCTGTCTCTGCCAGGCGGGGTTATGATTTCAGCGACCCTCTCGGGTGTGTACTCGCTGGTGACGAGCTCCTTTATCATCTGGAAAACAGGCTTGACCTTGACAACGCTTCCGTCAACGAGTTCAACCTCGAACTCACCCTCAAGGGCGGGCTCGAAGTCCCTCTCGAGGGTTTCCGGATTCACAACCTTCAGCCTGCCCTCGCTGACGTCGTAGACCACAAAGAGGTCCCTGTACTCGGGAATCTCCTTTTTCAGCCTCTCCGCCTCATCCCTGAGCTCCCTGACCTCGTAGGCCCTGAGCCTCTTGTGGTTGTCCAGTCTGACGAGGAGTGGCATGTCGGTGTAGGACTTAATGAAGTCCTCATCGTACAGCCTCTCGTTGATGATCACGTTCGCTATTCCGAGGGCAAACGCGGCATCGGTTGACGGGTTGATCTGAATCCACTCGTCAGCCTTGGCGGCAGTTGGAGTGAAGTTCATGTCCACCATTACTACCTTCGCACCCCTCTCCTTGGCGATGCTCAGGAACTTGGCGTCGGGCAGCCTTGTCACGAGGATGTTGGAGCCAAAAATCGCTATGTACCTCGAATTCGCCCATTCGAGGGACTCGAACTCCTCCGTCTGAACGCCGAATGTCTGAGACCAGAACGCAGGAAGGTCACCGTTCAT
>NZ_JBPLZQ010000104.1:0-20976 GCF_054018175.1 Geoglobus sp. | reverse complement strand
GAGACCTATGGACGCCTCCCTGAGCGAGTCCGGAACGCTCCTGAGAGCTTCCTGGGCAGCAACTATGATTATCGGCAGGATGAGCAGCGTGAGGGTAAGAGATCCCACGAGTACGATCCCGGGCTTTAGGTGAAGGGTGGACACGAACAGACCGAGTCCGAGAAGGCCGTAGACTATCGACGGCACTGCGGCAAGGTTCGAGATGTTTATCTCTATGAACCTCGCAACCCTGCTCCTCCTCGCGTACTCCTCGAGGAATATCGCCGCCCCGACCCCGAGAGGTACGGAAAACACCCCCACGAGTGCGATTGCCATTACTGAGCCAACAAGAGATGGATAGATTCCAGCCTTTTCCGGAAATCTCGACGGTGATGACGTCAGGAACTGCCAGTCCAGCCACGGAAGAGCTTCGTAAAACGTGAACGCTAACAGAACTGCCAGCACCACTATCCCGAACACTGTCGCCAGGAGCGCGAGGAGCATGAACAGCTTCTCCCTGACCTCGTCCGACCTCATCTGTACACCTCCCTGAACTTCATTTTAACGAAGTAGCTGATGGTGTTGAGCACCATGGTCATGGCGAAGAGTGTGAAACCTATGGCGAAGAGGCTCTTGTATGCCAGGCTGTGACCGCTCACGTCACTCATGCCTATCTCCACCATCGCGGCCGTCATCGTCTCAATCGGCTTCAACCAGTCTCCGGGGTTCAGTATGTTCGCCAGCCTCGGAGTCCTTCCGGCGGCGATGGTTACCGCCATGGTTTCGCCAATTGCTCTCGATATCCCGAGGATGAAGCTCGCGACTATTCCCGAGAGTGCCGATGGTACGACGATGCTCCATATCACCTTTACCTTTCTCGCACCCAGCGCGTAGCCGGCCTCTCTTAAAGACACGGGAACCGCTCTCAGGGCATCCTCGCTAATGCTCGCGACGATCGGTATTATCATTATCCCCACCACTACCGACGCGCTCAGAGCGTTGTACGCGGCAATGTCAGGGAATATCTTCTTTAGAAAAGGAGTTATGTACGCGAACGCGAAGAAACCGTAGACCACTGTCGGAATTCCGGCGAGAACCTCCAGAAGTGGCTTCAGCATGCTCCTCATTCTCTCGCTGGCGTACTCGCTCAGGTAAATGGCAGACAGAAGGCCGACAGGTATCGCGATCATTCCCGCTCCGATCGTGATCATCAGGGTCCCGGCAACGAGCGGTAGAACTCCGTAGGAGAAAGGCCTGATCGTCGGACTCCAGTTGGTTCCCGTGAAGAATTCCAGCGGGGAAACGCTCCTGAAAAACGTGACCGTATCTGTGAGAAGGGTGAGGATTATTCCAAAGGTGATTCCGACGGTAAGGAATGCGGAAAGAAATAAAAGAACGTGGATTGCTCTTTCTCTCGCTCTTCTCGTGTTCACCGAAGCACCTCCTTACTGCAGGCCAAGTTCCTTCAGGGCCTCATTGAACTTCTTTAGGTTTTCCTCCTTAACTTCTTTGCTCACGGGTACGTAACCAACCTCCTCGACGATTCCGCTGTCGAGGTTCTCCAAGTAGAACTTCACAAACTCCCTGACCGCTGGCTTCTTGAGGGACTCCTTGTTCACATATATGAACAGCGGCCTCGCGAGCGGGTACTCTCCGCTTCTTCCGGTTTCAATGGACGGTGCAACGCAGACTCCAGTCTCGGGGTTCTTTATCTTCACTGCCTTGACCTTGTCCTTGTTCTCCAGGTAGTAGGCGAGCCCCAAGTACCCCATTGCGTATCTGTCCCTCGAGACTGCAGTTATTATCGTGTTGTCCTCCTCGGTTCCGTGGTAATCCTGCCTGTGAGCTCCTGATTCGCCTATAACGTGCTCCGTGAAGAAGTCGAACGTTCCAGATGCAGAGGTGGGTCCGTAGAGGTTCATCTCCTCGTCAGGCCAGCTCGAGTTCACATCACTCCACTTTGTGACCTTTCCGGTTGCCTCAGGCCCCCAGATCTTCTTCAGCTCCTCAAAGCTGAGACAGTCGATCCAGTCGTTGTCCTTGTTCACTATAACCGTCAGGGCATCGTATCCAATGAGGAACTCGATCGGCTCGACACCGTTTTCTTTCGAAGCTTCGAGCTCGCTCTCCTTTATCGGCCTGCTCGCGTCATTTATGTCAACCAGCCCTGGTATGAAGAAGTTCTTGAATCCCCCTCCAGTGCCAGTGGACTGCACAGATACAGTTACGTCCGGATAGAGCTTGCTGAACTCCTCCGCAATTGCCATGGTCACTGGATAGACGGTGGAACTTCCGGAAATCTTGACCTCTCCCGAAATAGACGCCTTTCCCTCCTCACCGCTCTGGCTGCAGCCCGAGATTGCGAGGGCCGCGAGCAGCAGTATCGCTGCGATTCCCGCAATGTGCTTCATGTTGTTCCGGTAATGCTGAGTGGATATATTTGTTGCCGATAGATTATCTATTTGGTACTGACGGATATAGTTCGTACTTATCAATATAGATACGTCAGTTCGATGGTGCGAGCAGGAAAACATCGCTTTTCTTTTAAAACCCGAGGTTTTCACAGAAGCCAAATGCCAGAGATGTCAGCGATAATAACTGCATACGGAGATCCGGAAAACCTCTTCGAACTGATAGACTTCTTTGAGGAGAGGGGATACGAGGTAATAGTGAGCGCGGACTGCTTAAAGGAAGATGCGGTCAGGGAGCTGGAGAAGAGGAAAGTCAGGCTCACGCTCAGCGACAGAAGGAGAGGGAAGTGGAAGGCCCTGAACGACGCGCTCGACCTCGTTACCGGAGATTACATCCTGTTCGTGGACTCCGACACCCTGCTATCCGAGCTTCCGAGTCCAGATGCGGAGGTCATAGAGATGACGAAAGAGGTGGCCGGAAACAGCGTAATGGAAAGGCTGGTCGCGGTGGATTACCTGCTGATGAACTTCTCGGCAAGGGTCGCATCGAGAATACTGGGCTTCAGCATGGTCAACGGTGCTGCATTCATTTCCAGGTCGGACGTTGCGAAAAAGCTGCGCTTCAGACCGAGGATAATTGAAGATGCCGATTTCGGCCTTCGCGCAGGTTTTAGCGGTTACAGAGTAGCCGTGAAGGGGAGGGCAGTCACCAGAGCCCCCTCCACCCTGAGGGACTGGTTCAGGCAGAGGGAGAGGTGGGCGGTTGGTGGCGCCGAGCTGTTCGCTGAATTCCTGCCGAGGTTCATCAGGATGCCGAAGATGCTGATCCCCATGCTCGTCCTGTACTATCCCGCCCTCATCGGGTTCACGCTGGCCATGCTCCTTCCAGACAGCATAGCAATCAAAATACTCTACTTCCTGCTCCCCCTCCTACTGAGCCTGCCAGTCAAGGCGGTTGCAGTGTTCATGCTCCTCGTTTTCGAGTTTCACCTATTCAGGAACCTGATCGCGATATTCACCTCGTTCGTGATGTGGCTTGTCTTCGTGGGGTACATCTCGAGAAGGTACGGTTTCAGGATAGACTACAGGGTCCTGCCCCTGTACTACTTCCTCTACTCCCCCCTGTGGACGATGGTGAACATCGCCATGCTGTTCAGGTACCTCCTGCTGAGGCTTGCGGGGAGGGACGTGCGGGTAGATGGGTGGAAGGTGGGGCAGGCTTAAATACGTGTCAGTATGAGCATATATCATGCAGAGGTTGTCGAGAAAGGTCTTTGTGTCAGGGTCAAGCTACATAATATCCCTACCAAAGGAGTGGGTGAACGCGAACTCGATAAAGCCTGGAGACACGGTTTTCTGCATCGTTGGGAAATCCTCCATACTGATCCAGCCACACACAAACGTGAGGAGGGTCAGCGAGGCCGTAATCGAGGGTGAGAAGGACAGCGACATGCTGATCCGGAAGATAATCTCCCACTACCTCGCGGGATACACAACAATAAGGGTTTCCGTGGACAGCAGAGTGAGGGAGGGAGTTTACAGGGCAGTTTCCATGCTGATAGGCGCTGAAATTCTCGAGGACTCCGGCAATGCAATATGGATTGAGATATTCACCGACGAGCGGAGATTCAGGGTCGAGGATCTGCTGGAGAAGATGAGCAACACGGTGTTTGCAATGATAAACGACTTCGGAAAGACTCTCACAACTTTCGACGGGGAAACACTCGATGTGGTGATTCAGAGGGAACAGGAGATCGACAGGCTCTACTTCCTGATTCTAAGGCTCCTAAAGTCTGCGGTGAGGTATCCGGACGTTGCCGACTCTCTCGACATACATCCGAAGGAGGTCCTGGGAATGAGGATCACGCTCAAGAACATCGAGAGGGTTGGTGACCACCTCCACACCATGGCCATAAGCCTCAAGGAGTACGGGAGAGAAATTCCGGAATTATCGGAAACCGCGAGAACGTCAGGGGAGATTTTCAGGACCGCGATGAACTCGTTTTTCAAAATCGACGAGGAGCTTGCGAGAGAGGTCTTCAGCATGGTGAAGGCCTACACACCCGCCCCTGTAGAGGAGCACACCTCCGTTGAGAACGCCCTCAGAATACGCAGAATTCAGGACGGATTCGAGAGAATCCTCGGATACAGCGAGGACATCGCCGAAATCGTCCTTAACCTCTCGGTATGAATTATTATGTTTTGTAATTGACAGCAACGCTTATATTACGGGATGCGGGTGTGAGGCCATGAAGAATATCGTAGTCGAGAAGCTCGTTCACACTCCTGTCGAAGAGCAGAAGGTCGAAATCGTTGAAAGAAAGGGTATCGGTCATCCTGATTCAATAGCTGACGGTATTGCCGAGGCGATGAGCAGGGCCCTCAGCAGGGAGTACCTGAAGAGGGTTGGAGCGGTTCTCCACCACAACACAGACGAAACGCAGATCGTTGCCGGAAGGGCGAAGACCGCCTTCGGTGGTGGAGAGGTCATCCAGCCCATCTACATCCTGCTTGTCGGAAGGGCCACGAAACACTTCGACGGTGTGGACATACCCGCAGACAGGATCGCCCTCAAGGCCGCGAAGGATTACGTTAGGGAGGCGATGCGCTACCTCAACCCTGAGGAAGACATCGTTTTTGACGTTAGGCTTGGAGAGGGGTCCACAGACCTGAAAGACGTTTTTCAGAGGAGAGAGGGTAAGGCTCCTCTCGCAAACGACACGAGCTTCGGCATCGGATACGCGCCGTTCAGCGAGACGGAGAGGCTGGTCTACAACATAGAGAGGAGGATTTACGAGGAGTTCAGAAAGAAGGAGAGGGCAATAGGCGAGGACGTGAAGGTAATGGGGCTGAGAGAGGGTGACAGGATCAGGGTGACGATCGCATGCGCTTTCGTTGACAGGTACGTCAGCAATGTGAAGGAGTACACCGCCATCAAGGACGAGCTTCACAGCTTCGTAAGCGAGATAGCTGGCGAATACGCGAGCAGAGATGTGGAGATATCGATAAACACCGCAGATAACGTGGAAAAGGAAGTCGTTTACCTCACCGTAACCGGGACGTCTGCCGAAAACGGTGACGACGGAAGCGTCGGTAGAGGGAACAGGTGCAACGGACTCATAACACCCGGAAGGCCGATGTCCATGGAGGCGACGAGCGGCAAGAACCCGATAAACCACGTTGGCAAGATCTACAACCTCCTGGCCAACCAGATCGCAAACGACTGCTACGAGGCGATAGAGGGCATAAAGGAGGTGTACGTGCGCATCCTCTCACAGATAGGGAAGCCAATCGACGAGCCAAAGGCCCTTAGCATACAGATCGTCCCGGAGAAGGGACATGACGTGGAGAAGATGGAGAGCAGGGCAAGGACGATAGCGGAGGAGTGGCTCAACGACATAACCAAGATAACGGACATGGTCATAAACGGCGAGCTCTCAACCTTCTGAGCAACCTATATTTATTCTTTCCCCGAACCTTTTACCGTGCTGTGCGTTAAGTGCAAGGGAAACCTCCTCTGCGGAAAGGGTTACTGCCCCGTAATCAGGGCTTTCAGCACGAAAAAGCTCGATCTTGGCAACCTCGAGGAGAAGCCAACGCCCCCTTCCGTTTTTGTTGGGAGGATGGGGTATCCAAAGGTGTTTGCCGGACCGATGATAATACTCGGAAACGAGAACCCTGAGTTTTTCGAGAACCCGTCCCTTTACTCCGGGAGGGTCGAGGACGTTCTAGCACTCAGGATGGGGCTCGCCAGGACATACAGGCAGTTTTCCGTTCAGTCCGCCGTGAATCCGGACAGGACTCTTGCAGAACTCCAGGAGATCGCGAGCAGCGTCAAAAACGTGGATGTGGAGGGAGAGTACGAGAAGATCGTGAAAAGGCCAGTTCTCGACGACGTAGTTATGCCATCAGGAGTTTCGGCGCTTTTCAGGAGGATACGGCTGACCTCAAACCCGAGGATTCCGGCAAAGGTCGAGAGGATCAGCGAGGATGAAGTGAAGGCTACGGAGGCAGTTATGGTGTTGCACGAAAGCGGTTTTCCGACGTCGTACATTCAGAGGGTGCTGTCCGTGGGAATGCTCGGGATAGAAAAGAAGCTCGTCCCAACGAGGTGGAGCATAACCGCTGTTCACGACACGATCGCGGAGCAGCTGAAGCAGGATCTGCCGGATTTTCCCCAGATAAACGACGTTATGCTCTTCAGCTACGAGCACTACGGAAATCACTTCGAGGTCATCCTCTATCCATCATCGTACGTGTTCCAGCTCGTGGAGATCTGGATAGAGAAAAGCCTGTGGAACCCGGTGAAGACGTGGGTGGGATCTGACAGGGAGGGCATTGGGAAGAAGAAGCAGTACTCAGAGCTTTCTGGAGGGTACTACGCAGCGAGACTTCCCATTGTCGAGTACCTGCACAGGAACAGGAGGCAGGCGGGGGCGATAGTGCTGAGGGAGATAAGGCCCGAGTACTCTGCCCCTCTCGGAGTGTGGGTCGTTGAGGAGGGTGTCAGGAGAGCCCTTCAGACGAGGCCCGAGAAGTTCGACACCGTAACCCAGGCGCTGAAGAGGGCGGGTAAAAGATTGAAAACGGAACCAGCATTGTGGGAGAAGCACGTCAGTCTATCCGTGCAGACTTCTCTGGATCAATTTCCTGGTAGCTCCTCGCCCCAACCCTCTCGATGAGTCTGCTGGCTACGTAGTTTCCAATTCTCGCACAGTCCTCGAGGCTCCTGCCCCTGTGCCATCCGTAGAGGAATCCGGCGTTGAACGCGTCCCCCGCTCCCGTCGTGTCAACAGGGTTCGATGGAAACGGTTTCACGTGGATCTCCTTCTTTCCGTCGGTGACGTAGCTTCCCTCCGCACCGAGCTTCACGGCAACAACCTCTGCCCCGATCTCAAGCGCCATCTGGCTTGCCTCTCTGTAGTCCGTCCCGAAGAGCAGTTCGATCTCGGACCTGTTTGGAAGAAACACAGTCGTGTTTTTCAGTATCGGCTTCAGCTCGTCGAGACCCCTCTCCACGTACGGAAGTCCCGGGTCGAAGCTGATTCCGTTCGCCCTCTCTGCAACCAATATCTGCGATTTGAAGGAGTCCATACCGTTCCTGCAGATGAACGACGTCATGTGGACGATCTCCGACCTCTCCACCAGTTCCATGTTCACCTCACCGGCACCTATGGTGTCGTTAACCCCGGGATCGACGAGGATGGCCCTGTTTCCGTCCCTGTCAACGAATATCATGGCTACGCCACTCCTACCGTCTGCCCTGACTATTCCGCTCGTGTCCACTCCCCTTCTCTCGAAGTCCTGGAGGAGCAGTCTGCCCTCCTCGTCGCTGCCCACCTTGCCTATGAAACCGGTCTCAACTCCAAAGCTCGCGAGTCCGGCAATGGTGTTGGCAGCACTCCCTCCCGGGTGGAGCTCGAGGCCCAAGACGAACCCCTCCTCGTCCTTCCCGGGAATCTTGTCCACTAAGTAGATCTTGTCAAGGTTCAGCGCACCGAAACCCGAAATCATCCCAGCTCACCCGCCTTACCCCTTAACCTCTTTCTCATCCTTATGGATTTTTCCACCACATCCTCCCCTATCTCGGTGTGAGCCTCCCAGGACAGACCCTCGAGCATGTCGTGGCCGTTCTCGATCACCTCCACCACTCTCTCCCAGCCCCCTCTTGCGAACTCCACAGCGATGACCGCCTCCACAACTGCCGAGTCGCTTATAACAGCGAGGTTCGCGTGTCTGAGGGCAAATTCGTTTCCGTTGAACGACATGGCGAGTCCCGAGTTTTCCCTCGCGTAGTCAAACATCTCGATGTCGGATATGCTGTCCCCGATAGCAATCACGCAACTCTCGCCATAGCTCTCGGCTATCTCCCTCTTCCTCCTGCTCCCGACAACAGCAACGTCCTGCATCACCTGCCAGAAGGGGGTTTCCCTCATCTCCTTCCAGAAAAGCCTGTTCAGGTAATCCACAGCATTCCTGTCAGGCTCGGATACATCTATGTCGTTCAGGCAGGAGATCTCGTCCACCTTCTCGAGCAGCCACCTCTTCCAGCTTTCATCGATCTCGTACTTCTCCGGATTGAACACCGTCCCGTGAAGGTCTCCCCTGACCCCGATCATGGAAGCCGTTTTCCTGAGGTAGGTGGTGTAGCTCGTGGAGATCACCACCGGGTGGAAGTTCTCCTGGAGGTACGCCATAGCTCTCTCCGCGTCTCCGACAAAACTTGCTGTCTGCTCGCTGATCTTCTCCATCTCCTCCACCGTCAGATCTGCAGCAACGAGAAATGGAGCGAGGAGTTTCAGCGTATCTCCCGCCTGATAACCTTCCCTCCTCTCCACGTAGGCGAGGTAATCGTCATACTGGCTGAGCCTTTCGAAGAACTCCCGGTTGTTGAACATCGCGAGGCTGAGCTCGTAAGCGATGTCGGTCAGTATCCACGGCCCTTCCCAGTCGGTGAAGATGTGCATGTGGGAAATTCGACCCGGGTAATTATAGCTTGCCCTAACCTCTCAGGCTCCTGAGCTCATCGAGAACCCTCGCGAGGATCTCCCTCCCCTCTCCCCTGCTCTTCTCCATGAGCCTCTCGACGATGAGCTCAGGCGTGCTTCTTCCAATTTTCCCGAAAACGGGCTGTCTGTCTACTATGAGGTTGAAGCTCTCATCCAGCCCCTTCGCCTCTATGCCGTCAATCCTGATGAAGTCCATTCCCATGAACTCCTCACCGAGGTGGCTGACGAGCACGACATGGTGCCCCTTTTCGTGCGCGACCCTGAGAATCGCGGTGAGTATCCTGGCCGCAGCTCCGGGCTCGGTTATCGCCTCGAACTCGTCCACGAGGATCAGCTTTCTTCCTTTACCTGAAATCGCCTTCACAAGGCTTCTCATCGCCCTCTCAAACGCTCCGGAGCCGTATCCACTCCTCTTCCTCTTGAAGTAAAAGATCTCGTCATAAACCGTGCACTCGGCCATATCGGCATTTACGGGCAGCCCCATGTGGAACAGCACCGCTATCTGACAGATCAGGTCGAGCAGGCTCGTTTTTCCACCGCTGTTGGCTCCGGTGAGTATCACAACGCCTTCGCTGTATTCAAACAGCCCGTTACTCCCCACGCAGTAGCTGACTGGCTGTGGATTGCTTATGAACAAGTTCCTGCCGTTCAAGAACGCCATACCTTCTCCAAACTCGGGAAACGCGAACTCCTTCTCCTGCAGATACTTGTAAAGTGCGAGCCTCCTGTAAAACGATACCCTATCGTTGAGCCACTCTATGTCAACTTTTTCAGCGATCTTCCTGCACTTGAGGTAGTAATCGAGCGCGTGGACTTCTCTGCTCTTTCTGATGGCATTGAAAAGCGCTTCAGTGTCCACCTTGACGGGATACGACCTGTGAAAAACGCTGTCATAAATTCCGATGCGGTGGAGCTCGGCCTCGTGTTTCGCCACGATCCTCTCGACCTCCTTCTCGATCTCTCCTGCGACTCTCCCCTCACCCACCATTCTCAGGAGCTCGTCAGCGGTGAGGGTCAGCTTTATCTCGGCGAGCCGCTCCTCAATCTCCCTGTTGATCCGCTCCTCAATCTCGAACGCGAGCCTCTCCACATCGTCGAAAGCAGCAGCCCTCTCGTAATCAGACCTGATACCCTCGAGGTCACTCAGTACCTCCCCGAGGGTCTCGTTGCCAAAGTGCTCCTGCTCGAGCCTGGAAAGAGTTTTGAGTGTGTCGATGTTGGACAGCAGCGTTTCCACTATCAGCTCCGGGGCGAGCTCTTCGAGCGTGCACCTTTCTACGAACTCGCTGAGGTTGATCGTGTAGCCATCCGCCCACCCTCGCTCTCTCGTGACCTCGCACACTCTCAGGCTCGAGGCCCTCTCGTACTCCTCATCGCTCCGGGCAACGAAGATCCTGTCCTCGAAAAACCTCCTTCTGATGACGAATTCTCTGATAGACGTTATGTCCTCCCAGCTTACGGACCTGGCGAGCTCGACCTTCTCTCTCACCTCTTCCTGCCTCAGGCGAATTGTCTCCGGATCTTTAACAGGTGTGAGAGACCTCAGCTCCTCCTCTACCTCCCCTATCCCGGACCTCCTTACGAGAGTCTCCACAATCTTTGAGTAAATCGCCCTTGCGTCTCCGCTCAGCGTTAGCTCCATGTTCACCTACCTCAGACTATCATGTACCTTTCGAGCTTCCTCATCACGCTTTCGGGGCTGTCAACCGAAATTTCCCTCTTCACCTTTCCCGAAAGCATCAGGTACACCCTGTCGGCGATCTCCAGAATCTCGCCGATCCTCTCGTGAGTTATAACTGCCACGCCCGACCTCCTCCTGAGCCCCTCCACGACTTCCAGCGCGATCCCGACATTCTCATCGGCCATTCCCTGAAACGGTTCGTCGAGAAGCAGATATTCTGGCCCGGAAAGCACCGCCCTTGCGAAAACCACCATCTGCCTCTCTCCTCCGCTTATAACATCCACTCTCCTGTTTCCTATCCGCTCGAGGTGCGGAAAGATCCGAACAGCCTCTTCGAACCTCCCAGAAATTTCCACGTTTTCCCTCACCGTCAGACCCTCTGCGACCCTCATCCTCTCGGGAGCGAGTACCACACCGCTTTTAAACCTCTCGTGCGGCTTCAGATCATCCAAGCTTCTTCCATCCTTTTCAACCTTTCCCGCGTAATCCCTCAGCCCCATTATCACCCTGAACAGCGTGCTCTTTCCGCTGCCGTTCGGGCCGATTACGAGCACGAGTTCCCCTCTTTCCACCTGAAACGACACCCCTCTTAGGATTTCGACGCCGTTGCTCCTAACCCTGATCCCCTCAGCCATCAGCATGAACGACTCCCCCTTCGAGTCTCAGGAACCTGTCAGCCAAGCCCTCAAGGATTTTTCTTCTGTGGGATGTCACAAGCATCGCGGTACCATCTTCCGAGACTTCCAGAAGTTTTTCTCTGAGAAACTCCGCGTTGTCGACGTCGAGACTTGCGAACGGTTCGTCAAGCAGGAGAACCCTCGCACCCGTCATGTACGCTCTCAGTATCTCGAGAATCTTCATCTCTCCCTGCGAGAGAGAGTCGGCTCTTTTGTCTGCAAGCCCCCCCACGCCATACCTTTCAGCCACGTCCTCAGCGAGCCTGAAGGCCTCATCCTTGCTCCTGTACGTCATCGCCGCTATGGCCAGGTTCTCCAGGAACGTGAGCCTTTTGAAGGGTCTCGGAATCTGGAACGCGTATGCCACTCCTGACGACACCCTCTCCCAGGGCTTCTCCCCGGTGATGTCCCTGTCTCCCAGAATTACCCTGCCGCAGTCAGGCTTCTCGAGTCCGGCTATGATCCTCATCAGCGTTGACTTTCCACTCCCGTTGGGACCGAAAAGGCAGACCACCTCCCTCTCGCCAACCTCGAGGCTAACGTTCCTGAGCACTACCACTCCGTCAATCCTCTTCGACAAGCCTCTTACCCTTAGCATAAACCCACCTTCCGAGCCTTGGAGAGGCTATCAGCACGAGTGCGTAAAAAACCCCCATCAGACCGGGATAGATCGAGTTGAGCACCCTCGTCATGTACACCAGCGCGAAGCTCGACAGGATTGATCCAAACGGATTTCCCGCGGAAATTAGGGATGCTATGAACGGAAACACTGAAACCTCTATGGAAAAGCTCTCGGGGGACACATGTCCGAACTCAAACGCGTAGACGAGTCCGGAAAAGGCCGAGATCAGCGACGACAGCATTACCGCAGAGAACTTCACCACCCTCGTGTTTATGCCCACTGCCTTCGATGCGGTCTCGTCATCTCCCACCGCGATCATCATGTACCCGAGCCTCGAGCTTTCGGTAACCCTCAAGACTGTGTAGGACAGCAAAAGCAGGAGGGTTGCGATCAGGTGGATCGAGCCCTGATCGAGGTTCGGAAAGGAGAATCCAACCTCACCTCCAAGAATGTAGCCATCCCTGTGCACGGTCACCTTGGGAATGGTCACCCACAGGAATATGGAAAAGACGAGCGTCAGAAAGACGAAGGCTGTCCTGCCTACGAGCTCGGAAAACACGAAGAACAGGACTGCTGCTGCGAAAGTTCCGGCGATGAATAGCTGTACCGATAGCTCTGCCGACTGGGTGTAGCCTATGGCTGACAGGTAGACTGGAAGAGCGAATAGCGCTGAGTGTCCCATGCTTATCCTGCCCACCATCCTCGTTAGCAGCCACGAAACCGTCAGGGCGGCGTACACGGACATTAGAGAGAACAGCCAGCTGTAGTAAGGAGACGAGTACATGATCGCTGAAACGATTGCGAGTATGGTGAGCTCCCAAGCGTACCTCCTCAGAGTAACACCCCCAGGAGCCTCACCGCCATAAACGACGTTGCGAAAACTGCAACGTAGTGCCACACCCCCCTTAGGCTCAGCTGTGCCGCGATGGCCGAGATCACTATTCCCGAGAGGAGGTAACCGAAGCCAACTGCCGGGTCGATGGCAAGCACCCCCGCGTACAGGTATCCGGCGACCATGACGACTGAAGTAGTCAGACCAACCGTGAGCAGAACGTACCTCTCGGTGTCAACCCCGTACATCTCCGCGAGCTCGATGTCGCTCTCCACGAACCTGAGCCTCAGTCCCGCAGGAGAGAGGTACGCGGCGACTATGCCTGCGAAAAACGCTAAGCCGAGCGGGAGAATCATGAAGCTAAGGTCCTCTCCCACCAAGTAAAAGTACGAGCTGCGGTGAAGGATCTCGAGAACTCTCTCAACGAGCAGTCCTGCCCCGAGACTGGCGATCGTTGCCTCTATCACGCTCCTGCACACCCTCAGCACGTAATACGCGAGAGCGAGACCGAGAACAAATCCTGTGAGTGCTGGGATTGCAGCCCCTGTGGAGAAGTACGCCATGTACGCCCCAGCGGCAAAAACGCCCGCGAGCGAGAGGTTCAGAAACCTCGCGATCCTGAAGTTCAGAGAGATGCTCAGGGCAATAACGGAAAGAATGAGTGAGGTCAGAAAAAAACTCAGGGCCATACAACATCGGAAGTTCTGTATTCCGGCGGGTAAACGACCTCTATTCTGCCGTCAAAGTACTCGGCTATCACTCCTTTAAGTCCATCCGACCCCCACATGGCCTGGTGGTTCTCGTTGAACCTGTAGATGCCTGCAGCCCCCACGAACTCGCCTGTCTCAAGTGACCTGATCGTGCTCTCAGTTTCACCCTTCCAGGCCTGTGCCGCAATAAGCACGTCATCGTACGTCAGCAGTCCCGCGAAGTTGTTCGCCTCCTCCCCGTATTTCTCCCTGTAGTCCTGGAAGTACGCTCTGGTGAGCCTGCTCTTCTCCGTGCTTTCGAGTCCCGCAGACTGGAACGCAACGTAATCCACGTCAATCTTCTTAAGTATCGTCGGAAGTGCAAGAACCCCTCCAACGGAGTAGATCAGTGCCTCGCCACCGGCCTTCCTGTAGGCCTTCACGAACTGTATCGCCGTACCTCCCGGATCTCCGAGGATCACCACGTCACCCCTGCCCGTCTCCTTCGCAACCTGTTCCGCCTTGATGGCGAAATCGTCAGGACTCACCCTGGTGCTCAGGTAGTACACCTCCCCGATCTTCTCCGCGGCAACGCTGTCCTCAAATGCCCTCAGCATCCCCTGATTGAAGGTCTTCAGCGGGTCGTATCCGACGAAGTAGTACCTCTCCGCCCCGGAGACCGTGAGGAACTCTCCGGCGAGCTGACCCCAGTAGGTGGTATTGTAGGAGTTTCTGAAGACGTACCTGTTGCCCTCCTCGACCATCTTCTCGAGCTGACCTGTAGAGGCGACGCTCGCTATGTATATCTTTCCGGTTTCCCCCGCGGCCTCTGCACAAACCACTGCCTGATCACTCGAGTAAGCACCGACTATCACGTCTGCCTGCTTTGAGAGCTCCATGAAGGCCGACTTAGCCTGCTCCGGGGTCGATCCACCGTCTGCGAAGATCACCCTGACCTCGTAATCCGAGAGCCCGTACTTCTTTATGTGCTCCTCCGCGAGCAGTGCAGAGTTCTTCATCGCCTTTCCGGCAGTTGAGAAAATTCCGGTTTCTGGAACGATGACACCTATGGTGAGAGTCTTTTTCTCCTCCTGAGCGCACCCGGAGAGTGCCAAAACCGAGATAATCGTGAGGAGAAGCACCGCATACCCTGCCCTCATATAGGTCACCATTTTTAATTTATTTTCCGAGAAGGTTTATAAGGATTGTGAAAATTCTCGGTTCATGGTCAAAATCGGAATACAGCTCCCTCACGAGCCCATGGAGCTCATTCTGAGGGCTGGAGTTTACGCAGACAGGAACGGTTTTGACTCCGTATTTTCGCCAGACCACCTCGTGGGCATAGGGATAAGGGACTTTTCGTGCTTTGAGCCGTTTACGGTGCTCGGAAGGCTCAGCTCGCTGACGGAAAGGGTGCTGCTCGGGACGTGCGTCAGCGACGTTGTGAGGAGGCATCCAGCTCAGCTGCTGCAGTCGGCAGTTACGCTTGACGTGCTCAGCAACGGAAGGGCGGTCCTCGGCATTGGAGCCGGAGAGGGGATGAACCTCATCCCGTTCGGGATGGACATGAGGTACTCCGTAAGCAGGCTGGAGGAGGGGCTGAAGGTGATCCGGTTGCTCATGGAGGGCGAAGGCGTGAGCTTCAGGGGGAGGTTTTTCAGCCTCAGAAATGCGTCAATATCTCCTGTGAGAAAGGTGAAGCTCTGGATAGCCGGAAACTCGCCGAAGACGATGGAGCTCACGGCAAAGTACGGTGACGGATGGATACCAACCGCCACGATTGGCGTGCACGGCTACAGAGAGGCTCTCAGAAAAATCAGAGAGGCCGGAGGGTTGGACGTTACTCCAGCGCTCTTTGCGTACACCGTCGTTGCTGAGAGCCACGATGAGGCACGAGAAATGATTGAGCTTCCTGGCAAGATGATTGCCCTGCTCTCTCCGAAAAGGGACGAGTTTCTGAGAAAAGCAGGAGTCGAGGTGGATTTCCCCGACCTGCTGGAGTTTGAGTTCAACAGGGAAAACGTCAAGAGGCTCATTGAAGCTGCAAAGCTCGTCCCGTTCGAGCTCGTCGAGGAGCGATACATTTACGGATCCCCTGAAGACGTCATCGACAAAATCGAAAGGTTCATTTCAGCGGGCGCCACACACTTCGTGCTCACCCCACTCGTCAGAGATGTTCACTACATGGACAACCTGAGGCTGATAGCTGAGAGGGTGATACCGTACCTGAGGGAGGAGTATGGTGATTGACACACACGTGCACCTGTTCCCGGACGACGTGGTGTGGAGGTTCTACGTGTGGGTTGAACGGAAGCACTCGTTCAGCCCGGGAATGAGAATGGAGTGGAAAAACGCGCTGAAGAAGCTGAAGGAAATGGGCGTCAGGGAGTTCTTCAACTTGACGCACTCGATAACCCCGGAAATGACTCCAAAACTTGCGAAATGGCAGCTGGAGCTGAAGGAGATCCTCGCCAGGGAAGACGTCAGGTGCTACACGTTCACGGGCTTCCACCAGGAAAACGACGTGGAGCTCATCTACGACATTTTCGAGATGGGAGTTGATGGATTGAAGCTTCACCCGTCAGTTCAGAAGTTCTATCCGAACAGCAGAGAGGCCCTCGAAATATACGAGGTCATGGACGAGCTCGGGAAGCCGCTGTACATTCACTCAGGCTACTTCCCCGACAACGCCTACGAGTTTTCATCACCCGAGTACTACGAGGAGCTAATCTACAGCTTCTCATTCCCGGTGATTCTGGCCCACATGATTGTTGGCAGGACGGCGAGCGTTTCGGAGTTCTTCGATGCGAGAAGGAACGTCTTTGCAGACACGTCCAATGCGTTCGTCAGGATAGAGTTCACAGACCCTGTCACAGGGGAGAGAGTGAGGTTCTTCACGGACGAGGTGGTCGAGATCGTGAACACCTACCCGGACAGGATACTTTACGGGAGCGAAATCCAGATAGTGTGGTGGAACCCGGAGGAAACGATGGAGTCCATGAGGGCCAGCCTCGATAGCGAGCTGGTGGAAAGGATTACCGTGGAGAATCCAAAGAAATTTATAAATCGCTGGTTAGCCTAACACATGGATCTCGAAAAGCTTAGAAGGTTGCTGGCGCACTGGATCGCCCACAACGAGGAGCACATTTCCAAGTACAGGGAGTGGGCAGATAGGCTGGCTGAAGAGAGAGAGGACGTTTCGAAGATCATACTGGAAAGTGTGGAGCACTTTGAGAGGGGGAACGACACCCTAAGAAGAGCTCTGGAGAGGTTGTGATGTCTGACGCGATAAGAGTGGCTGTCGCGGGAATAGAGATGAGGAACCCGCTGATGCTGTCAAGCGGCATCATGGGGAGCTACGCGTCGTCCCTCAACAGGCTCTCGGAGCACGCGGGCGCCGTTGTAACGAAGAGCGTTGGTCTGGAGAGGGTCGAGGGCTACAGAAATCCGGCCGTGATCAACTACTCTCACGGGTTGATTAACGCGGTTGGCCTGTCGTCCCCGGGGGCAGAGGCGTTTGCGAGGGAGCTCGAGGACTACGCGTTCTATGCCCCGCTGATAGTCAGCCTCTTCGCATCAACTCCCGATGACTTCGCCAGGCTTGTCGAGTACTTCCCCTTCGCCGATGGTTTTGAGCTGAACCTCAGCTGTCCCCACGCGAAAGGAGTGGGCCTTGCAGTTGGCAGCGATCCGGACCTGGTGCACGAGGTGGTCGAGGCGGTGAAGAAGAAAACCGGCAGGCCGGTATTTGCGAAGCTCTCCCCCAACGTAAGAGACATAGTGGAGATCGGAAAGGCGGCTGAGGAGGCGGGGGCCGACGGTGTTGTTGCGATCAACACCCTCAGGGGGATGAAGATAGACATCTTCGCCAGGAGGCCGATTTTGAGCAACGTCAGCGGTGGAGTGAGCGGGGAAGGTATAAAGCCCGTAGCGATAAAGTGCGTGTGGGACCTCTACGAGGAGCTTAGCATTCCGATTGTTGGCTCTGGAGGAGTGACGAGCTGGAAGGACGTGATCGAGTTCATGCTTGCCGGAGCAAGTGCGGTGCAGATCGGCTCTGCCCTGTACTACTCGAACAGAATATTCTACAGCCTCAAGGAGAGCCTGATAGCATACACGAGGATGACTGGGGAGAGGCTGGAGGACATCGTAGGAGAGGCCCACAGAAGGTGATCTGTTTCAGAGAAAGGTATCAGAGCGTGCCTCGTGCCCGTATTCTGGCGATTTTCTCAGGGGAGTTTGATAACTATCAATCATTTCGGTTACATTTTTCAGCAACCCCACAGTTTTGCCACAAAATATCAGGGAGGTGGTTGATTGCAGAGAGAGCACTGGGCCACGAGAGCCGGATTCGTGCTCGCCGCGATTGGGTCGGCAATTGGTCTCGGCAACATCTGGAGGTTTGGTTATCTGGTTTACAAGAACGGTGGAGGGGCATTCCTGATACCGTACTTCGTAGCCCTGTTTGTCGCGGGAATCAGCCTCATGATTCTGGAGTTTGCGCTCGGACACAGGTTCAGGGCAAGCGCACCTAAGGCGATGAGAGCAGTGGGTAAAAAATTCGAGTGGATCGGATGGTGGGCGGTTGTTGGAGGTATGATAATCACGATGTACTACTCCGTCGTCATCGCGTGGGCCCTCGTCTACTTCACCAGGGCGTTCACCCTTGGCTGGGGAACAGAGACGAAGGCGTACTACTTCAACCAGATCCTCCAGCTGTCCGACTCGCCCTGGAACTTCGGAGGTTTCGCCCTTGAGGTTCTCGTCGCAACGGCCATCGTCTGGGGGATTAACTGGATCATAGATTTCAGGGGAGTCAGGAAGGGGATAGAAAGGGCCAACATGATCCTGATGCCCCTCCTCTGGATCCTCGCGGTGATCCTCGTCATCAGGGCACTGACCCTGCCGGGAGCGATTGATGGAATTGAGTGGTACCTGAAGCCCGACTTCTCCAAGCTCGCCGACTACAACATCTGGCTCTCAGCGTTCGGACAGATCTTCTTCACGCTCAGCCTGGGGATGGGTATAATGATTGCCTACGCCAGTTACCTGCCTGAGAAGAGCGATATCGCCAACAACGCGTTCATAGTCGCCCTCGCAAACTGTGCCTTCAGCTTTCTTGTGGGGTTCGCCATATTCGGCACGCTCGGGTACATGGCGTACGCAACCGGAAGCGAGATAGGGGATGTGGTGGCCCAGTCCATAGGGCTGGCGTTCATAGTCTTCCCGCAGGCCCTGAACATGCTTCCCGCCCTGAAGGTGTTCACCGCCGTGGTGTTCTTCCTCGCACTGGTTGTCGCAGGCCTGTCGTCGTCGATTTCTCTCGTTGAAGCTGTTGTCGCCGCAGTCATGGACAGGTTCGGTATAGAGAGGAGAAGGGCGGTGAACCTCGTCGTAGGAACGGGGTTCCTGGGGAGCCTCATTTACACTACGAAGGCAGGACTTTACTGGCTGGACATCGTCGACCACTTCGTGAACTACTACGGACTCGTGCTCGTCGGACTGCTGGAGGTCATAGCCGTGGCCTGGTTCTTTGACCTAGGAAAGATAAGGGACCACATAAACGCGGTGTCAGAGGTCAGGGTTTCGTCGTGGTGGAACGTCTCAGTGAAGTTTGCCGTGCCCGCGATACTACTTGTGCTGCTCGCATTCGACGTGACGAACAACCTCAGGGAGCCATACGGAGGATACCCTCTGGGTGCCCTTCTCACGGGCTTTGGAGTGATACTGGCGGGAATGGTGGTGTCTGCAGTTCTCACATGGAGGGGTAGGGATGTCTCCTGATGCGATAGCAATGGGCGTTTTCGGGTTCGCAGTGCTGTATGGCGGGCTTGCGTACTTTCTGTACAGGGCGATGAAGGGAGGAAATTAACTTCACCACTCTAATTTTTGAGATACTGGTGTTTGAATACCACCTCCACAGTATCACATTGTACAGCATAACTAAACTCTTCAACCAGCTCTGCGCAGACTCAAAGGAACTCCTGAAGGGGGAACCTGTTAAAGAGCACCTCAATCCTGCTTTTCACCGGGGAAAAACCCTTTGACTATGTTCCTCTTTCCAAAGTTCTCATGCTTATAGCTCAATATCCAGTTTCTGCAAAGCCCGCATATTCCAGAATCGCCTGTTCATCCTAAAGATTCCCTTAGCTCTGATTTCTTTTATTGCTGGGTTATTTGGATGCGCATGAAGCCATTCAATGTTATTACCCGAAAGTGCTTCGTTGAAGTAACGAAAATCTCAACCAATACAGAAAAATTTTTAAACGTCTTTATTTTCCTGAGTATCATGAAAAGTAAAGCGCTATTTGCAATTTTAATATTGATCGGTACAGTTAGCGCTACGATATATCATTTCACCATGCAGGTTGACGTGAAGGTCACCAAGTCGGACATAACGGTGACTCCCAAGTCGTTCAGTGTCGACCTCAAGAGCGGTACCACGTACGTGAGAAAGATAACGATCGAAAACAGGGGTCCTGAGAAGGAGATATACTTCCAGAGCGTTGTTGAGGGTCCCGATCCAGATGCAGTTGACGTTGAGATACACAGCATGGACGGAAAGTCGATAACGTCATCGAGCAAGCTGAAGATTGAGGCGGGAAGTGAAAGCAGTCCTGCGGAGGTCAGCGTGAACGTGCACGTGAACGTGGATGACGACGCGGAGGAGGGAGAGTACACCGTTTACGTGATGGTCAAGGAAACAGAGTGAAGTGCAGATTTGCCCTGCCCCTTTCCGGCACAGGTTCAGCGACGCCTCTTCCCCCAGGGACACACCTTCACGCAGATCCCGCAGACCATGAACCCTATGTCGGGATCGCTCGCAAACTCCCTCAGCTTTCCGGCACACCTGTCAACATCGAACACATCCTCTCTCACTGGATAATCCTCGAACTCCGAATCTCTGAGTGCGCCCACTATGCAGTGGTCTATGCACTCCGTGCACCTTCCGCAGTACCTCTTCACTGGCTCTCCTGCTTCGAGGGGCATGTCTGTGAGGACGCTGGCGAGCCTGATTCTCGGGCCGTGCTCCTTGGTTACGAGAAGCAGGGACTTTCCTATCCACCCAACTCCAGCTGCCCTCGCTATTGCCTTGTGGGATATGTAGCTCCTCCAGTGGAGGTCCTTCAGGATTTTGGACGCCGGGATTGGCAGCGCCCTGTATCCCTTCCTCTCGATGTGTCTCGCCACCTCAAATGCAATCTGGTCGAGCCTGTCGTTCGCCACCTGGTACTGCCTCCCGTAGAGAGACCTCGTCTCCGGGAGACCGTCGAAGACCGAATCGTTCAGCCTCACTCCAATAACTATGCCTCTCGTAAACCTGTCGAGAAGCGTCGGAGGGTGAACCGGGTACTCCCTCAGGCTTTTCAGGTCCGCACCCCCGAACACGTCCGCACCAAGCTCTCTGGCCACGTCCTCAACCTCCATGATTAACGTTGTGAATTAACATATATAAGGGCACCGTTGCAAGGAAATCAAAACGTTTTTAAACGGAGTCAAATTTTCTTGACAAAAAATCAGGCGAGGTGATCCAATGCACATAATGGAGGGTTTCCTGCCACCGCTGTGGGCTGGA
>NZ_JBPLZQ010000103.1:0-2475 GCF_054018175.1 Geoglobus sp. | reverse complement strand
CCAGTATGAAAAAGTGAGGGTGGCGAAGCTCGTCAAAGACGGGGAGATCGTTCTCGACATGTTTGCGGGAATTGGCTACTTTTCGATCCCGATTGCGAAACACTCCCGGGCAAAGAGAATATACTCCATTGAGATAAATCCCGACTCGTACTACTTTCTGCTCGAGAACATCAATCTTAATTCAGTCAAAAACATCGTACCTGTGCTTGGAGATTCCAGCCAGCTCTCTCCTGAGGGTTTTGCGGACAGGGTGGTGATGGGACACATATATGCGGAGGAGTTCCTTGACACTGCAATTTCAGCCCTGAAAGACGAGGGATGGATCCACTATCACGAGGCCGTGCCTGTTAGGGTGATCGGAAGGCCTGTAGAGAGGATAAGGCGAGCTGCAGAGAGGATTGGCGGAGAGGTTCTCGAGGTTAGAATGAGGAGGGTTAAGAACTACGCTCCAAACGCTGTACATGTCGTTGTGGATGCAAAAATTAGAAAGTTATCCAAATAGCAGCCTGAAGTATCCGATGTACGGGATTCTGAACACCGCAACACCTATTATCCACTCCTTCTTTACTGGTTTCGACAGAAACGGCTGGTCTATCATCTGGTTGTGGTCGCCTTTCGTTATGTAACCATCGTTCTCTGCAACGTAATTGCCAATTCTGTCACCCTTTTTCACGTACATTATGGCCCTGTGGATTATTGGCGTTTTGGAACTGTCACCGTTTGGACGGTAAACTATCACATCTCCGTAATTTCCGAACATCTTGTAGTCCTTCAGCTTGCCTTCCATGAACGTGATTATCTCCTTTTTTTCCGGACTCACAAGGAAAACCACATCTCCTACGTGGAGGTTCGGCTCCATGCTTCCGCTCTGCACGGCAACCATGAACGGCCAGGTTCCAGTTAGCGCATAACCTCCACCGGCAATGATCCCGACAATTATAAGAGTGGTGACCACATCCTTAATTAATCCCATCAGTTTATCTTGCATGAAACGGGGGGAATTTCATGGTTATTAAAAATATCGACCCGAAGACTGTTGTGGCAAAATTCGCACTCAATGGTTACAACGTTCACCCGGATGCCGTCAAAATAATACTTTCAAGCAACCTGAATGTCGACAGGGTTGTGGACGAAGTATGCAGAAGGTGTAACGGCTCGTTCATAATAACTCCCGACGAGGTATCTGAGGTTCTGAAGGAGCTTCAGCGCAGAGTGGAGGTTGAGAGGGGTGCTGAAAGTGCGAGAAAGGTGGAGCCTGATGTTTCCCCTACGGCCGAAAAGGCGGGGATCAGAATACTCAAGGATGTCACCGGGAAATCGACATGCAGGGGTACTGTTGACGACTTCGTAGCGTACTTCAACTCGAGATTCGAAAAGATCTCCCAGATCCTCAGGAGAAGGGTTAAGGCTGTGCCCATCTCGTCTCTAACAAAGATCAAGGCTGAAACCGTTGAGGTCATTGGCTTTGCAGACAACGTTAGGGAGCTCAGCGAGGAGAAGGCGGTATTCGAGGTTGAGGACAAGACTGGCAGGATCAGGGTTTACGCGGAGGGGAAGGTGAAGGAGCAGGCGATGGATCTCTTCGGTGATGAGGTGGTGGGCGTAATCGGGAGGCTAAGGGGGAGGAGCATAGTCGCGGACAGGATAATCTTCCCCGAGGTTCCGATGAACGGTGGTTCAAAGCTCAGGAGAGACTTCAGCATGATATTTCTGTCGGACATCCACTTTGGTAGCGACACGTTTCTGAAGGAGGAGTGGGACAGGTTTGTGAGGTGGATAAACTGCGAGAGCGGAAATGAGAAGATGGATAGGCTCGCCGAGTCTGTCAGGTATATTTTCGTAGCTGGAGACGTGGTTGATGGAGTGGGAATATACCCGGATCAGGATAAGGAGCTGGAGATACTCGATATTTACGAGCAGTATGAATTTGCAGCCGAACAGTTCGACAGAATAAGGAAGGATGTCAAAATATTTCTCTCCCCTGGAAATCACGATGCCGTGAGGCAGGCCGAGCCGCAGCCTGCCCTTCCCAAGGAGTTCTCGAGTCTATTTCCCAAGAATGTGGTTCACGTTGGCAACCCGGTGTGGATTGACGTCGAGGGTGTGAAAGTTCTGATGTATCACGGAAGAAGTCTCGACGACATAATCTCCAGAATTCCGAGGCTCAGCTATGAAAGTCCCCAGGATGCAATGGTGGAGCTGCTGAGAAGGAGACATCTCGCTCCGCTTTATGGCGAGAGGAGCCCCATAGCTCCTGAAAAGGAGGATTATCTTGTGATCGATGAGATCCCTGACGTAGTACACTCGGGGCACGTGCACACATACGGCACGGCTTTTTACAGGGGCGTGTTTGTGGTGAACTCCTCAACCTGGCAGAGTCAGACCGAGTTTCAGAAGAAGGTTAACCTGAATCCAATGCCGGGTAACGTGGCAGTGTATCAGCCCGGAGGGAACGTTTACAGGCTGAGGTTTTAC
>NZ_JBPLZQ010000102.1:0-29086 GCF_054018175.1 Geoglobus sp. | reverse complement strand
CTCGCCTTCTCCTCGGCCGTTATCACCCTGCCCTTTATCCTGCCTGTGGGCTTTCCGTCCTTTATCTCCAGCTCGTTTCCGAAGGCGTAGTCAAGGCCGAGCTCGCTTTTCAGCTTCTCTGTGAAGTACGTGAACCCCCCGCTCACGAGGGCAACCTTGTAGCCCGCCTTTTTCAGGCTCTCAATGAGCTCCTTCGCACCCTCGGTGAGCTTTATCTGGTCGTATATCCTCTCCATTACCTCGACCGGCAAACCCTCGAGGAGCTTCACCCTCTCCCTCAGCGCGGTCTCGAAGTCGATCTCACCGTTCATGGCCTTGCTCGTCAGCTCCTTTACCTCGTCCTCCACACCCGCCATCTTGGCCAGCTCGTCTATGATCTCCGCGTCAATCAGCGTAGAGTCCATGTCGAAGACTATGAGCCTCTTCTCCTCCTTGGCAATGCTGTATGGCTGGATCACCACGTCAAGCCCGCTCTGCTCGATCTCCTCCTTCAGCCTCCTCTTGACCTCGTCGACATCCGCGTCCCTCATGTCGGCCTCGATGGATATCGAGATGAGCTGGTCCCTCGCCGTCAGGGTTGTTTTCTCTATGTTCACGCCGTGGGAGTAGAGGATGCGTGAGACGTCCCTGACTATCCCCACCCTGTCCCTGCCTATTACCGTTATGACGTACCTCCTCTTCTCCTTCTGATCGGTCTTCTCGAAAGGGGATAGGTGGACGTGAACTCCAATCTCTTTGGCCACCTTCTCCAGTCTCTCCCGGATTTCATCAACACTCAGACTGCACTCCGAGATGTCGCCAACTATGAACATCGTGAATATTCCCTGTATGACGCTCTGCTCTATGTCAACTATGTTTATGTTCGCCTCCGCCAGAACCTCGGTTATCCTGAAAACTATCCAGGGCCTGTCAACGCCGAAGACCGAGACCGCCAGCAGCTCCACATGGCAACTTGGATCGTGGATTTAAGAACGTTTTCTAAAGTCCGTGAGTTTTGGAGGCCAAAATCATAAACAAGAAAGATTAAAAATTCTCGAAATTTAATCCTGAGCAATAAAGATGATGGTGTCACCATGAGGGTAGGTGTATTCGTCTGTCACTGTGGCTTGAACATTGCGAGGGTTGTTGACGTTAATGAGGTAACCGAGTACGCAAAAACCCTGCCTGATGTCGCATACGCGACGGACATAAAGTACAGCTGCTCAGATAGCGGTCAGGAGGAGATAATTCAGGCCATAAAGGAGCACAGCCTCGATGCAATAGTCGTCGCGGCATGCAGTCCGAAGCTGCACGAGGTAACGTTCAGGAAGGCCGCGATGAGGGCGGGCCTCAATCCATACATGGTCGTAATGGCCAACATCAGGGAGCAGTGCTCCTGGGTGCATCAGGAGAGGCCCAAAGCAGCGACTGCAAAGGCGAAGGACCTGGTGAGGATGGCGGTAGCGAGCGCAAGGGCTCTTGAACCTCTCTCGAGGAGACAGACAGACGTGAAGAGGGCCGTAGCCGTCATAGGAGGAGGTGTTGCTGGAATAGAGGCGGCGCTGAACATAGCAGATGCTGGGATAAAGGTTTACCTGATCGAGAAAGCTCCGACAATCGGCGGGCACATGGCCACCCTGAATGAGGTCTTCCCGACAAACGACTGCTCCATCTGCATCCTCGCCCCAAAGATGAGCGAGGCCCTGAATCACGAGAACATAGAGGTGATAACCAACGCCGAGCTGAAGGACTTTGAGGGGCATGTGGGCAACTTCAGGCTCAGGATAGTCAAGCACCCGAGGTATGTGGATGAGAGCAGGTGCAAGGGCTGCATAGATGACTGCAGCTCAGTCTGCCCTGTGGAGGTTCCGAACGAGTTTGACTACACCATAGGCACGAGGAAGGCAATATACCTCCCGATCCCGCAGTCCACACCCCTCTATGCGGCGATAGACTGGCAGCACTGCATAGGCTGCAGGCTCTGCGAGAAGGCCTGCGAGCCCAAGGCCATAGACTTCGAGCAGAAGCCCGAGGAGATTGAAATAGAGGTTGGTGCGGTCATCGTAGCTACGGGCTACAAACCGTTCGACGCGAGGAGGGAGGAGGAGTACGGGTACGGGATTTACAAAAACGTTATCACATCTTTGGAGCTCGAAAGACTCCTTTCTGCCAGCGGACCCACACTCGGGGAGCTCCTCAGACCTTCAGACTCTTCCGTGCCCAGAAGAATCGCGTTCATCCAGTGCGTTGGCAGCAGAGATGAGAAGACGAACAGGTACTGCTCAAGGGTCTGCTGCATGGCCAGCCTGAAGAACGCGTTTGCGATAAAGGAGAGGTATCCTGATGCGGAGGTCACGGTGTTCTACATAGACATCAGGGCGTACGGGAGAATGTACGAGGAGTTTTACACGAGAACTCAGGAAAAGGGCATCAGGTTCATAAGGGCGAGGGTCGGGGAGATTTACGAGAAGGACGACGGCACCCTCGTACTGAGTTACGAGAACACGCTCCTTGGTGAGGTGTTCGAGGAGGAGTTCGACCTCGTCGTACTCTCAATCGGAATGGAGGGGAACACCGAGGTTGCGAAGAAGCTCGGCATCTCGGTTGGGGAGGACGGATTCTATGAGGTTGCGCACCCGAAGCTTAGACCGGCTGAAACGGATGTGAAGGGAATATTTCTCGCCGGCACTGCGAGCGGTCCGAAGGACATTCAGGACAGCGTTGCCTCAGCTGGCCTCGCAGCGGCAAAGGCGATGGAGCTTATAGTGAGGGGGCAGGCAGAATTCGACCCCTACAACGCCTACGTGGATCAGGAGAAGTGCATTGGATGTGGTGTGTGCGTGAGCGTGTGCAACTTCAACGCGGCGTTCATGGAGGGCAGGAAGGCGAAGATAGATCCAAACGCCTGCGTGATGTGCGGTGTCTGCGTTGCCTCATGCCCCGCAGATGCGATAGACATGGGGTTCTTCAGGGAGGAGGCGATAGTCTCAGCCATAGACGCACTCGCGGAGGAGAAGAGCATGGAGCCCCTGGTTCTGGCCTTCGCCTGTCACTACTGCAGCTACGGTGCAGCTGACCTTGCGGGCACGACGAAGGTTCAGTACGAGCCCAACATCAGGATAATAAGAACCCTCTGCTCCGGCAGGGTCGATCCGGAGTGGATCCTCAGAGCACTGAAGAAGGGGATTGATGGGGTGATAGTCTCCGGATGCAGGCTCGGTGAGTGCCACTTCAAGGTCGGCAACTACCACGCGAAGGACAGGGTTGAGGCGATAAAGAAGGCCTTGGAGGAGGTGGGCATAAACCCCGAAAGGGTTACGGCAATCTGGCACTCGGCGGGAGAGGCAAGCGGAATTGCGGAGGACTTCAACAGATTCGTCGAAAAGCTGAGAGAGCTCGGACCAATAGAGGAAGAGGTGAAGCGGAATGGTTGAGAGAGACGTTGACATGGCTGGTGAAACGAAATTCAAGTACATCCAGAGGGCTGAAGGAGAGACGAGGGAGCTCGTATACGACTACAAGGTCTGCAACGGCTGCGGGATTTGTGTTTACGCCTGCCCGGTCAATGCCATAGAGCTCGGCCCCGTCCACGACATAGCCGTGGGCCTCGAGATGCCGCCCGTAACCATAGACCACACGAAGTGCGCCTACTGCGGTATATGCTACGCTCTCTGTCCCTTCAACGCCTACGAGTTTTACATAAACGGCGAGAAAATTGAGAAGGATCAGCTCCCCCTCTCCCCGGTAGGGTTCACCGAAATCGACTACGAGAAGTGCACGGACTGTACGCTCTGCTACAAGGTTTGTCCTGCGGATGCCATAGCGAGGACCGTGAGGATAAAGAGGGAAGACCTTCCGGGGAGAAACGAGGGTGCTGAAGGGAAGGTGATCGTGGACAGGGAGAAGTGCAACCTCTGCGGGATATGCGCGGAGTTCTGCGAGGTATTCAAGATGGTCGAGCGCGAGCCGGGGCCAACTAATCCGATGCCGTACGAGGACATTCTGCTCGACGAGAGCACGTGCGATTACTGCAAGCTCTGCGAGGACGTGTGTCCGGAGAACGCGATTAGGGTCGAGGGTGGAAGCAGGCTGGAGTTCAAGCTCGAAAAACTTGCAGACGTTGTTGTGGACAACGAGAAGTGCTCTTACTGCGCATACTGCGAAACTGTCTGCCCGTATGACGCGATCAAAACAACAAAGCCGATGGACGGGGATCTTTTCCTTTATGAGCCCAGGATGTACCGCTGCGATCCCGTTGGATGCGGGGCGTGCATAAAGATATGCAGCCACAACAGGGTGTGGTACGTCTCCGAGGATCAGGGAAGGGTGCACTTCAACGCCCAGCACTGCATCTACTGTGGAGCGTGCGAGAACGCCTGCCCATATGACCTGATAGGTGTGGAAAGGAGGGAGTACTACACTAAGGAGAACGTGTCGTGGGAGCCGTGGGTCGAATCATGGCACGAAGCGCTCAGAAGAGTGGTGGAGAAGAGGAGAGCTGAGGAGCCCGAGAGGAAGCTGTACAGGGAAGAGCTGAGAGGAGAGGTTGAGGAGGAAGACATTGTGCCGAAGAAGGTGGACGAGGAGGTGATGAAGGAGATAGAAGAGAGGCTGAAGGCCGTGGAGGAGGTTCTCAAGAAGGCATACGTCAGGAGAGCAATTGAGAAGGGCAATATAGAAGCATTTATAAAGGGCATCAGGAAGGCAGTGGGCGAGAAGGGCAGGTGATGCAATGCATCTGACAGGGATAAGGGGCAGCAGGAGCCTGAAGCTCAGCGGTAAGAGGATCGTTCTCGGAGTTACGGGCAGCATTGCGGCAATCGAGGCGGTGAAGCTTGCGAGGGAGCTGGTTAGGAGAGGGGCTGAAGTGCACGCGGTTATGAGCGAGGCGGCGCAGAAGATCATCCACCCCTACGCCCTCGAGTTCGCCACAGATAACAGGGTCGTCACGGAGATCACCGGCATGATAGAGCACGTGGAGTACTTGGGCGTTGGAGGCAGTGCAGACCTCCTGCTGATCGCCCCTGCAACTGCCAACACGATTGCCAAAATTGCTGCCGGCATAGACGACACGCCCGTGACAACCATGGCCACAACAGCCCTCGGCTCCGGAAAGAGCGTCATCATTGTCCCAGCGATGCACGAGAGCATGATACACAACCCCGCGGTTGCTGAGGCGATTGAAAAACTGAAGAAGGCGGGAGTTGAGTTCGTGGAGCCGAGGTACGAGGAGGGGAAGGCCAAGTTCCCGGAGATTGAGAAGATCTGCCTTCAGGTCGAGAGGAGGCTTTACGAGAGAGATCTTGAAGGTAAAAGAGTTGTGGTCACCGCCGGTCCGACAATGGAGTTCCTCGACCCGATAAGGTACATCACCAACAGGAGCAGCGGGAGGATGGGTTATGAGATAGCCCTCGAATTCTGGAGGAGGGGTGCGAGGGTCACGCTCATCACCTCAAAGCCACCAACCTTCGAGCTGCCGGAGTTTGAGGTCGTGAGGGTCACCTCTGTCAGGGACATGCTCGATGCGAGCCTCAGGGCTGTAGAGGGTTCGGACGTCTTCGTCTCCTCCGCAGCCGCGGCGGACTTCACAATGGACATGAAGAACAGCAAGATAAAGACGGCCGAAAGGCTAACCCTCGAGCTTGTTGCGGCACCGAAGGTTCTCAGAGAGGTCAGGAAGGTGTTCGACGGGAAGGTGATAGCCTTCAAAGCTGAGACTGGAGTCAGTGACGAGGAGCTCGAGAGGATTGCGAGGGAGAAGATGCAGACTGACAGGGCGGAGATGATCGTGGCAAACGACGTCCTGAACATCGGAATGGGGACCGAGGACACGAGGGTGCTAATCATAACATCCCAGAGAAAGCTCTGGATCGAAGGCGGGAAGCAGGAAGTGGCAGAGAGGATAGTTGAGTACTTCGTCAGAGACTGCCTATGACATTCGTATCCGCAAGCGTGACCGCTATCTTTTCCACAAAAATTGATAGAGACCCTAAAAAGGCGGGCTCGTACGGAGTTGGGTTCACGATAGACGCGGGAGTTGAGGCGAGAGTTTCTGAAGAGGAGGGCGTCTTCCTTAACGGGGAAAGAGTGAGCTTTCCGACTGTCGAGCACGTGCTGGAAAGGCTGGGCGGAAGGGGGATCGAGCTCAGAACCAGCCTGCCAGTTTCCTGCGGTTTTGGCGTGAGCGGCGCATCCGCCCTCGCCACTGCCATAGAGGTAAGCATGCAAAGGGGGCTGGACCTCCCTTTCTTCAGACTTGCAGACATTGCCCACGAAGCTGAAGTTGTGAACAGGACGGGGCTCGGGGATGTGGTGACCCAGAGCTTTGGAGGAATTGTGGTGAGGTTGAAACCGGGCAGCCCATCAAAGTCGAGGGTGGAGAGGTTCCTGAGCAGGGCCGAGGTGGACTTCCTCGTTCTCGGAGAGATGTCCACCAAAGACGTGCTGGGAGATGAGGTGAAGAGGAGGAGCATAAACAAGGCCGGGAAGGAGCGCCTCAAGGAGTTCCTCAGGGCCCCGAGCATAGAAAATCTGTTCTCTCAGGCGAAGATGTTCGCCACCGAGTCCGGACTCGCAGATGAGGAGATACTGGATGTTATCGAAGCAGTCGAGAGCACGGGTGGTGTGGCGAGCATGGTGATGCTCGGCAGAGCGGTCTTTGCACTGAACGGAATGGAGGCATTCCAGGATTTCGATGGCGTGAAGTTCAGCGCGAGGATAACCGGATGCAGCGTCAGGGTGTGATGCCGTTTAATTTATATTCTTAAAAATCAACTTCTCCCGTGTGAAAATTTCCACCGGGATACTGCTCCTCGACAAGAGGCTTGGTGGGGGAATACCCGCTGGATCGATGGTCTGTGTTTACGCTAACCCAGTCAGCATGCCGGAAGTGTTTCTCTACCAGTTCGCGTCGGGGGGTTACGCTTACTACTTCACGACCTCGAGACTGCCGAAGTTCATAAAGGAGGATATGGAAAGCCTCGGACTGGACGTCGAGCACATAGAGTTCGTGGACGTTTTCAGCAAGTACTACATCTCGGAGTCCGGCGGGTTCATAATCGAGGACCAGTACAGGGACAAGGACATCTTCGACTTCATAGACTCTGAGCTATCGAGAATAGACATGAAGAACGCGATCGTAATCTTCGACAGCCTATCGTTCTTCATGAACCTGAACGTGCCGATTGGCCTGAAGGAGTGGCTGGTTAACAAGATCTACATCACCGCCAAGAACCTCGAAGGTGTTGCGTACTGCTATCTGATCAAGGGCAGCCATCCGAAGCAGCTCGAGAACATGGTCATTAACATCTCCGACGTCGTCTTCGATATCGATTCGGAAAAGTCTGGGGACAGGCTGGTAAACAGGCTGGGAATACCCAAGATGAGGAAGATGAAGCCGATAGACGAGACGTTCAGGTACTACATAAGCGACGGAGTGCAGATAGACACGTCCAAGGACATAGCATAACAAAGCTTTTATTGTTCGCTGAGAATTTTAAATCATGAAAGAGGAGAGGATCATCAAGCAGCTCTCGGTTTTTGCCGAGAACAAGCCCGGCAGGCTCGCAAGTGTCACCGAGAAGCTTTACGAAAACGACATCAACATCCGCGCGTTCACGATCGCCGAGGCTGGAGACTTCGGGATCATAAGAATGGTCGTGGACAAGACAGATCTTGCCTACAGAATTCTGAAAGATGCTGGATTCACGGTCTCGATAACAGATGTTCTCGCCGTCGAGGTTTCCGACGAGCCTGGGAGTCTGCACAGCATTGCGAAGGCTCTGGGTAATGCAGGAATAAACATAGAGTATGTCTACGCCTTCACCTCCGGAAAGCACAGGGCCCTGATAATCCTGAGGGTGGACAACATTGACGAGGCTATTGGAGTTCTCGAGCGGGAGGGGGTTTTATTCAAGGGGAAGATTGAGTAGGCTGGCTGTGCCGGATCTTCACCTTTCGTTAATTTTATAAATTGCTAAAAATCATGATAGACGAATGATTCCGGAGGAGAACGTAAGAGTAGTCATTATCGGCGGCGGAGCAGGAGGAATGGCCACAGCGTCGAGGATCAAGAGGCTGAAGCCGGAGTGGAGTGTTGACGTTTTCGAAAAGACGTCCTACGTGAGTCACGCTCCCTGCGGTATACCCTTCTACCTGTCAGGGGTTGTGAAGTCCGTTTCGGAGCTGTGCGCGTATGACGTTAATTTTTTCAAGGAGATGAGGGGCATAAACGTCCACCTGAACTCAGAAGTGGTTGAGGTGGGCGAAGGATACGTGGAGGTCGTCGAGAGGGGCGAGAGGAAGAGGTACGAGTGGGACAGACTCGTTTTTGCGACGGGGGCGAGGGGAAAGAGGATTAACGTGAAGTGCATGGAGCTCGAAGGAGTGCTGTGTGTGAACAGCATAGAAAAGGCACCGCTGGTAAGGGAGATAGCGAAGAAGCACAGCAACATAGTCGTCATAGGCAGCGGCTACATAGGTGTGGAGATTGCCGACGCTCTCTCGAGGTCGAAGCGAATCACGGTCATAGAGCAGAACTCCCACCCGCTTCCCGAATATGACGAGGAAATTTCGGACATTCTGCTCGGAGAGATGAGGCAGAGGCTCGACCTCAGGCTCAGCGAAAAGGTCACCGCCATAGAGGGAAGTGAAAGGGTCAGGAAGGTTGTGACCGACAAGAACGAGTACAGCGCAGACCTGGTGATCCTCGCAATAGGGGTCGAGCCGAACGTGAAGCTCGCTGAGCAGCTTGGAGTGGAGATTGGGGAGACGGGCGCGATAAAGACGGACAGACATATGAGGACGAGCATGGAGAACGTCTATGCTGTCGGAGACTGTGCCGAAACGATCAACATCGTTACCGGAAAGCCTGACTGGATACCTCTCGCAGCTCCTGCGAACAAGATGGGGTACGTAGCGGGATCCAGCATAGCTGGAATGGAACTCGAGTTCCCCGGAGCGGTTAAGAGCCAGCTCACGTCATTTTACGACCTCGAAATAGGAAAAGCAGGATTAAGCGAGAAGGAAGCTCTCGAGAGTGGCTACGACGCCGTGTCCGTGACGATATCGTCGAGGAGCAGAGCGAAGTACATACCGGATGGCGGGAAGATAACGCTGAAAATGGTCGCCGACGCTGAAAGCGGCCAGGTTCTCGGAATTCAGGCGATTGGAAATGGTGTGGCGAAGAGAATTTACGGAGCATCAGCTCTGCTTTACAAGAGAGCGAGTGTCGAGGACTTCTTCTTCGCGGACTTCCCCTTCTACCCTCCTGAGTCTCCTGTGTGGGACCCGCTCGTAATAGCGGCAAGAAACATGTTCAGAAAGCTCGGAATCAGCTGAGCATCCTGAGCATGTCCTCTATTTTCTCAAGCTCCTCCCTTATTCTCTCGACCGCTTCCCTGCTGTCTAAGTACTCGAGCATGCCACCGCATTTTGGACAGGCGAAGCCGTACTCCATCGCCTCCTCGTACCTGACCTTAACGCAGCCGTTCATGCATATGTAGTAAACCGTTTCATCCTCCATCTGAAGCTTGGTAGAAAGCTTCTCCTTCGTTTTCTCGAGCTCCTTTCTGAGAACATCTCTCTCCTTTTCGTAGTTTATCCTCCAGTAGTACTCCATCCAGCCGGTGTCCTCGTCCTTCTTTCTTCTGTAGCTGGCAAGCCCCACCTCGTAAAGCGCAAACAGCACCCTCCTCACGTCGTTGATTTCAACGCCAAGCTCCTGAGAGAGCTGCTCATCAGTGAATTCGCCATCAATCCCCATAGAATAAACAACGACGCCAAGTTCCCCTGCAACCCTCTCGATCAACTCCACAAGAAGCTCGTCTATCTCGCTTACCTCTACCTCCACAAACACCTATGTTGTTTTCAACATTATTTAATTTTGCGGTGCATTATTTCCTGTCCACCCATCACATCGTGTGGAGGATACTGAAGAGCATCCACTGCATTTCATGGAAACCGATAAATTCCTCCATTGCAGAGTGATGATGTAATGAGGCTGCTCACAGTCGAGGAAGGTGAAAAGGCCGTAAGGCTCGCGAGAAGGGCGATAGAGGCGTATCTGTCTGAGAAGAGGGTGATTGGCGAGAGACTGGATGGCGTCTTTGCCGAGAAGAGGGGGGTTTTCACGACCCTGACCAAGCACGGAGAGCTCAGGGGGTGCATCGGCTTTCCGTATCCGATAAAAAGGCTGGACGAGGCGATAATCGATTCAGCCATTTCCGCTGCAACTCAGGATCCGCGCTTCCTCCCCGTCAAACTTGAGGAGATGGACGAGATCGAGGTTGAGGTCACCGTGCTGACCCCACCTGAGAAGCTCAGCGTTCCGCCAGAGGAGAGGGCAAGGGCGATAGAGGTTGGCAGGCACGGATTGATGGTCGTCTACGGACCTTACAGCGGTTTGCTTTTACCACAGGTAGCTTTTGAGTACGGGATGGACGAGGAGGAATTTTTAACCCACACCTGCCTGAAAGCTGGCCTGCCACCAGACTGCTGGCTGATGGAGGGGGTGGAGGTTTACACCTTCGAGGGACAGATTTTCAGGGAGACTGAGCCCAGGGGGAAGGTCGTGGAGGTTGACGTAAAATCGTGCAGCATTTAGAAGAAGCGGGAGAGGAAAGTGGACGGTCTCGCCTCACACGATTCACTGTATTCGCATGAGTTGCACCTCTCACTCTCCCTCCTCTCAGGCATGAAACCCCTTTCAACCCTCTTCAGCTTTTCGAGAATTCTGAGGAGGTTGTACCTGTCCCTCCTGCTCACCATATACGCCCTCAGAACCCCGTCATAGGCGTAATACGCGTAACCCTCATCCATCCCAGAAATTACTGAAATCGCCGAGAGCCTCATCCTCTCTCTGAACGTGAACGTCTCTGAGTTTTTCCGGAGCATCAAAACCACGAACTTTCCGTCTTCGGTCACCTCATCAACTACTCCCCTGATCCCGAGCTTTTCTGACTCGAAAAACACCTCCCACTCCCGCGGCGTGACTCTCTCGAGGTCCGGAGAGTACCTGAACTTTGACGCTGCGCTGCGAAAGACGTCTTCCGAGTCAGGGTAGAGCGCTGAGAATCTCTCGTATGCCCACTCGTACCCGTAGCCCTTTCTCAGGCTGAGAAAAATTTCTCTCGCAGCATGGTACTCGCTCGGAAGGTCCTTGGGGTGGTGAATGCGGAAGTACGCGAGTCTCGGACATGCCAGAAAGCTCGTGATGTCCCCCACTTTCAGCACGGGAAAAAATACGCTTTCAGGTAAAAATAGTTTCGTCTTTTACGCGGGAGGCACAGCGGCAAAACCTTTAAATAACACGAATTCCATATGTAATTTTGTGATTACATATGGTGAGGTGATGTGACATGAAGAAGTTGGTGGTTGCGGCCCTGCTGGCAATGGTCGTGCTGGCCGGAGCAGCGTCAGCGCTCGGGTTCGGATACGGGAAGGCTGGAAACGCTGGTGAGACCGCAGGAATCTGCACCGGATACGGATACGGCCACGGGCACGGGAGGCAGAACATGGGTCTCGCAATGCCTGGAAGCGGTGGTGCGTTGCAGTCAGACGTCAGCACGGAAGAGGTGAAGGCTGCACTTGAGAACGCGGAAATCGAGACCTTCACGAATCCGAGAGGCGTTACGGTGCACAGAATAGTCATCGACGGTGAGTACTCCGGTAAGATCGTCGGTGACTACTCGATAGACCAGCTCGAGGTGCTGAACGCCTACGAGACACTGAATGGCTTGAAGGTGTTTCTGGGAGCGGACGGAAAAGTCGTGGGCTTCGTCCTGCTCAGATAACTCCTTTTATTTTTTGTTTTACGGAAACCTTATATTGATGGTGCATCACACTTCGGTTGCATATGGAGGACATCCGCAGGATCAGCGAACTTGCAGCGCTGTGCGAGGCTCTCGGAAACCCGGTCCGGCTGAGAATTCTTAAGAAGCTCTGTGAGCGCGAGTGGTACATATACGAGCTCGCGAAAGAGCTCGGGATTTCCAGGCAGCTGATATACCTGCACATAAGGAAGCTCGAAAACGCCGGGCTGGTGGAGGGAGAGATAAGGTTCGACCCCGACGATCCGAGGGCAAAAAAGTTCTACAGGGCGAGGTTATTCAGGCTCGTCGTTGATAACGAGGTCATGAAAAGGCTTGAGGAGGAGTGAGTATGCCGTACGGTGGGGGTATTACGGTCGGTGGCTGGATATCGATAATTGTAGGAGTCGTCATTCTCGCTGTTCTCGTGTTCGGGCTCCTGCAGTCTATGAGGCTGATGAACTCGATCCGGACAGAGGTATCGGAAGTGAAGAACGAGGTGGACAGAATCAGGGAGGATGTGGAGGAGATCAGAAGGAAGCTCGAGGAAATCTGATTGAGCAATGAATGTCGTAATCCTCGGGCCTGCCGGAAGTGGAAAGAGCAGCTTGGCTAAGGAGTTCTCCCGATTCCTGCGCGATCTCGGCTACACCGTAGCGGTGGTAAACCTCGACCCCGCATCTCCTCCGAGGTACAGTGCACACTCGGACGTGAGGGAATTCGTCAGAACTGAGGACGTGATGGCGCGAGAGGGGCTCGGAATAAATGGCGCTCTGCTGAGGAGCATGGAGCTCGCCCTTGAGTTTATTGACGACTTAATACCCCGGGAACCCTTTGACTTCACGATTTACGACACCCCCGGACAGCTCGAGCTGTTCATGTACACGGATTTCGGTGAGAGGTTCGTTGAAAAGCTGGGCCCGTTCACGGCAGGAGTCTTTCTGGCCGACGCATCGAGGCTGTCCACCCCCGCACAGTACTCTGCAATGGTGGCCCAGTCCGCTGTTGTAACGCTGATGCTCGGAATTCCGTCCCTCACCGTCTTCAACAAGGCGGATGTGAAAGAGGTTTCGAGCCTTGACGAATGCCTCGAAAGCCTGCGGGAGGAGGGAGTCCTTGGAGAGTTCTTCGAGAACCTTCTCCGTTTCGTCGAGGCGACAAGCGTAATCTACCGGCCCGTAAAGGTGTCAGCCAGAACGGGGATGGGGTTTGAGGAGCTGTTCTCAGCTCTGAACGAGCTGTTCTGTGCGTGCGGTGATCTGAGCTGAATGGCGCAAATGTTTAATAGTTAGCAGGCCACAATATACCTGATGAGACTGATTCCCGGCACGAACGGGGAAATCTCGGTTAAGATCGGCAGGTTCCTCGGCAAGGGGCCTGACTTCGTGCAGATTGAAAAGCTGCCATATGGTGAGAAGTACGTTCGAATTCCATTCGACGTTGACGATCGTGCAGCGGTTGTCAATACGTTCTTCCCCAATCCCGACGAGATTCTGTTTGAGTCCAGGCTGATAGGGGAGATCCTGAGGGAGAGGGGTGCGAAAGAGCTGATACTCGTCGCTCCATACCTGGCGTACTCCAGGAAGAGGGCTACGGTTTACGGAGAGGCCAAGTCCCTGGAAACTGTTATGGAGATTCTCGGCGTGTTCGACAGAATCCTGGCAGTGGACTTCTACGGAAGTTCTGAAATTGTCGAGAACGTTTCTGCAATACCTCTTCTCGCAGAGTACACGGCTGAGGAATTTGACCTCACCAATCCCGTGGTTCTCGGTCCGGATGAGCTGTCCATCGGCTGGCTCGACCCCTTCGCGGAGATCATGCAGGCGGAGGTGTCCCTGATCCGCAAGATAAGGGTGGATGCAGAAAACGTTGTAGTGTCAAGGATAGATGCAGATGTCAGGGGGAGGGATGTGGTAATAGTGGACGACATAGTGGCGACCGGAGCGACGGTCGTTCAGTCGGCCAAGAAGCTGAAGGGGATGGGGGCGAGGAGAATATTCGTGGTGGCGTCTCACGCACTCCTCAGCAAGGAGGTTTACGCATCGATACTCAAGTCGGGTGTCGAGGAGGTAATCTCAACGGACACCGTTCTGAGCCCCGTATCGAGGGTGAGCGTTTCAAAGCTCATCGCAGATGAGCTGATGTGACCCCTTTATTTCCTGTGGAACTTTGAGATAAAAATTCTCGAGTCTCTGAATGGGAAACGTGATGGCTACTTCATCTTTTCGAGCACTATGGCTGGACAGACCCTTCTGACTCCGTCCATCTTGCCTATGATTTCCGATATTATCCTCGTGAGCTCGTCCCCGTCCTTGGCCCAGATTTCGACCATTATCATGTGGTCTCCGCTGGTGATGTAGACGCTCCTCGCGAAGTCGTACTCGCAAACCTTCTTTGCAACGTCGAGAAACTTGTCGGGCTCGGTATCTATCCCCGTGAGGGACACGTTTCCGTATCCAAGCGAAGCGGGATTGACGATGGTGGTGTAGCCGAGAATAACGCCCTTCTCCTCGAGGTTCTTCAGCCTCTTCCTCACCGCGGCCTCAGTTATCCCGAGCTTTTTCGCGATCTTCGTGAGAGGAGTTCTCGCGTCCTTTGTGAGCATTTCGATGATTACTCTATCCTTATCGTCCATGGCCCCAATTCTGTACGGAATAGTATAAAATCTTTTCCCAGAAATACAATTCATGCAAAAGTTTTTTTATGCTTTCGAACCAATTTGAGGAAGGGTGATGACGATGGGCGAGATGTCGAGGAGGTTTCTTTCCGAGGCATTCGCCGGGGAAAGCCAGGCGCACATGAAATATCTAATTTTCGCATCTAAGGCGAGAGAGGAGGGGTTCGAGAACGTCGCAAGACTGTTCGAGGCGATTGCGTTCGCAGAGCTCGTGCACGCGAGAAACCACCTCGAAGCGCTTGGTGGAGTCGGCGAGACGAAAGAGAACCTCGTCACCGCGATAAATGGAGAAAACTGGGAGGTCGAGGAGATGTATCCGGCGTACAACGCCGTTGCAGAGCTCCAAAACGATGTCAAGGCAAAGAGGAGCATAAGATTCGCGATCGAGGCCGAGAAGATCCACTCCTCAATGTACGCCAAGGCGAAGCAGGCCGTTGAAAGCGGAAAGGACATGGAGATCGGCGAGATATACATCTGCGAGATCTGCGGGTACACCACAGACACGAAAATTGACAGATGCCCTGTATGTGGAGCCACTTCTGAGAAGTTCAGGAGGTTCTAAAAACACCCATTTTTCTGTACCCCGAAAACTGTTTTAATCTGCTGACCCGAAGATAGGATATGCTCTACCTCATACTGCTCAGCACCCTGCTGGTCAGCATCGTTTCACTCGTCGGGATATTCACGCTGGCGATGAGAAGGGAGCTGATGTGGAGGACGATTTTCGTCCTCGTCAGCTTTGCAGCCGGCGTACTTCTCGGTGCTTCGTTCTTTCACCTCCTACCCGACTCCATAGAGGGGGCAGGAGTTGAGGTGGCATTTGAGCTCTTCATACTGGGCTTCACGTCGTTCTTCCTGCTCGAGAGGATTCTGCGGTGGAGACACTGTCACGAAAGTGACTGCGAGGTCCATCCAGTGTCCCAGCTCGCCCTGGTTGGGGATAGCCTGCACAACTTCGTGGACGGGGTCGTCATTGCGGTCGCGTATTTAACTGACGTGAACCTCGGGATTCTGACGACCTTCGCGGTAATCATGCACGAAATTCCACAGGAGCTCGGAGACTTTGGCGTGCTCGTCTATGGGGGGTACACAGTCAGAAAAGCCCTGATCTATAACTTTCTCACGGCCCTTACGGCTGTTCTTGGAGCCGTTGCGGGATACTACTTCGTGGCCCAGAAGTTCATGCCGTTCGTTGTTGCCTTTGCAGCAGGGAACTTCACCTACATAGCGACGAGCGACCTCATACCTGAACTCCACAAGGAGACGGATTTGGTCAGGTCATCAACCAGCTTCGCCGTCTTCGTCTCCGGTCTCCTGCTCGTCTACCTCATGGGCCACTTCCACGCCCACTGAACGCTTGGCCACCATTATTTCGGTTGCCTTTATTATGGCAAAAACCTCGTCACCCTCCTTGAGTCCCATCTCTCTGACGGCTTCGGCAGTTATCAGGGCCTTCAGCTTCACCGGGACCTGAACCACCATTTCCACCCTTCCCGCTACACCCTCCACATCGACCTTGCTAACCGTGGCCCTTATTCTGTTTCTCGCGGAAATTCTGACACCGAGAAGAGCCCATTCGTCATCGTACGCCCTCTCGACCCTCTCGAGGTACTCGCTTATTTTCCTGAACTCCTTCAGGAGCTGCCTGCCGAACTCCGTGAGTCTGGCCTCCCCACCGCCCCTGCCACCCTTCCTCGTCTCGACTATCTTTTTACCCGTGGCGTCCTCTATCTTCCTTATGTATCCCCACACGTACCTGTACGACATCCCGAGGTGTCTGGATGCTGCTGAAATGGAGCGAAATCTGTCAATGGCCTCGAGTATTTCTGCACCGCCCTTCCCGAGTATGTGCATGCCGTCCTTTTCCAGCCAGATTCTCAGCCTTGGATTCAGCTCCTCAGTTTCCCTCACCGATTGGAGCTTTGGAGATACGAATTGATAAAGATTGTTTCACACGGCCGTCACAGAAATCACTCCACAGCCGGGCATCTAACACTCGTGAGGAAACTGGCTAACGGGAAAATCGAATGGATGCCCGGGCAGGTTTCAGTGCGCGTCTCCGGGGGGTTAAGCCAGGCCTCTGCCTTAAACCAGACCAAGCTCTGAAAGAACGCTCTTCAGTTTTTCTGTCTTTTCCCTGCTGAGCTCAACGAGCGGCAACCTCGGCTTCCCCGCTGCGAGCCCCATCAGCTCGAGGGCCTTTTTTACTGGAATCGGGTTCGTATCGATGAAGAGAGCATCGTAGAGCGGCATGAGTCTGTAGTGCATCTCTCTGGCCTTTTCCACGTCCCCCTTCTTGAACGCCTCGAACATCTCCTTCATGAGGTGTGGAGCCACATTTGCGGTTACGCTTATCACACCCCTCCCACCAAGCATGAGAATTGGCAGCGTGAGGAAGTCGTCCCCGGAAAGAACCGCGAAGTCGTCAGAGGTTATTCTGATGATCTCCGCCACCTGCTTCAGGTTTCCACTTGCCTCCTTTATTCCAGCTACTCCCTCAATCTCTGAGAGCCTCTTGACAGTCTCGGGAGCCACGTTTATCCCGGTCCTGCTCGGAACGTTGTAGACGAGGACCGGAATGGATATCTCCCTCGCTATCTCGCTGTAGTGCTTCACCAGTCCGTCGGGATTTGGCTTGTTGTAGTATGGCGTCACGAACATCGCAGCATCGGCACCGGCCTTCTCGACCTCCTTTGCGAGATACAGCGCCTCTCTTGTTGAGTTCGAACCGGCCCCTGCGATGACGGGCTTGTTTGCCACCTCGCAGACGTACCTCACGACCTCTATGTGCTCCTCGTAGCTGAGCGTTGCAGCTTCTCCAGTTGTTCCTGCAGGGACAAGAGCATCCACGTGCTTTTCGAGGTAGTCGAGATTCCTCGAGATACCCTCAAAATCAACATCGAAGTTCTCCTTAAAAGGGGTAATGAGGGCGGGAATTATGCCCTCAAACATTCTTCCAGCCCCTGTTCACCTTTCTCGTTATGTACCCTGCAACCCTGTTTCTCACCATCTTGCTCCTTATGTTCGTCAGCTCCTGCACGAGCCTCTTGTTCTCGTCAAAGTTCCCGGTAAAAACATCCGGATACTTCCTGAGCAGCTCCATCGCGATGTTCTTTATGTAAGCTGGCTTGACCGTCCCCATGGTATCACCACCTGCTCTCGCAGATTACCGCAAAATATTTAATTTTTTTGTCGGGGGTGAGGGGGCAATCATCGCAATCCCGCAGGGCACGTTTTATGTTTTCCGGACATTTTGAATGTCAGTTTTTATTGATTGCCAAAAACTTATATTTTGCGAACATTTTAACCTTTTTGATGCCCGTCTCGGGTGTTCTCAGGGGGCTTGCAGTAGCTCTCCTCGCCCTGCAGCTCGTCCTGGATGCCGGAATTTTCGTCGGAGTTCCACTCGCTCAGAATCTCTCAGTAATTATGCTGCCCCTGACGAACTTCACCCTCTACTTCGGACTGAGCGCCTTTCTGTTCCCCATATACGGGCGGGAGTACCCCAGCTTCTGGCAGATGGCAATCAGGAGAGGCTTCATTCCGGTTCTGCTCTCGGCGCTTCTGTATCTCCCTCTTGTCTATGCCATCTATTCGATAGCATCTCTCCTTTCTTTCCGGCACATGAATGAGCCGCAGCTGATCTCTCTAACGATTCTGACAGTCTTCTCCTTTCATGGTCTTGCCGTGCTCAGGGCCTTGCTGGAATTGAGAGCTGAGGTGCCTGAGCTGGACCCGAGTGCCGTGAACGTCCTTCTTTTGTTCTCCCTTGTTATCTCCTCCGTTCTGCTCACGCAGCCAGCATACATGGCCAGCTCTTGGATTTTCACCTCTTCGCGTGGATGGGCGGGGGATCTGGCGTTTGCCGTGCGATTGTTTCTGCCTTCCATTCCAGCGGCGCTGCTCTCAGTTCCATACCTTGCTCTGCTCCACCCTCCTAAGCCCTCAGAACGTAAACTCCCGTGAGGAGCCCGCCGTATCTAACGTCGTACCTGTAAAATCCCGGGAAATACTCCTCTGCGTACCTCTCAAACACATCCCTTTCCGCGGTTATCACAACTGCTCTCTCCTCGAGCACCCTCGATGCAGATCGAAGGAATCCGGAGTACAGGTCTTCGATTATTCTCTTCTTCCCTATCCTCAGCCCGTAGGGGGGGTTGGTTATGATGAAGTCCGCGCTTTCAATGTGGTCCTCGATTCTCTCAGCGTGTCCCTCGAAGAACACGGGGTGAATTCCGGTGTGCATGGCAATGGACCTTGCACCCTCTATGTGCTTCCTGAACCTCTCGATGCCGTACAGCCTGAGCTCTGCATCTTTTTCCTCAACTTCTGGCAGTGACTTGAAGAACCTGGTGAAGGCAAAGTCCTTTCTAAATTTGCAGATGGGCGTTTTTCTCGCGATCATCCCTGCCTCGAACAGGATTGTTCCGCTCCCGCAGAAGGGGTCGAGCAGGGATCTTGTTGAATCCCATTCCGACAGGTAGACGAGAGAGGCTGCGAGGACGGGGTTCAGGGGAGCCGGGTGCTGGTAGATCCTGTACCTCCTCCTGTGCAATCCCTCGTCTCCAGTGGTGTCTATCCCGACCATGAAGTCGTCCCCTATCAGATCGCACCTCACGATCACGTCCGGCTCGTCGAGGTTTACTTTCAGCCTCACTCTCCTCTTTTCCATGTAGCTGTCTATCACCGCCTTTCCGGCAACCCTGCCAATGTCTATGGACGTGAAGTCATGGACTCCAGCTCTCGTCGCCCTGACTGCGAAGCTCCACTCAGCTCTCACGAAGCTGAAGTCGATGTTCCTTACAGCCCTGTAAATGTCCTCTAAGCTATCGACTCTCTCCCTTCCGAGCAGGAGGACTACCCTCTCAACGCTCCTGAGCATGCAGTTGAGGTGGGGGATCCTTTCCCAGCTCGACCTGAAGAATACCCTGCCCTTCCCCTCCCTGACCTCGGTAACCCTTCCAAGCCCCTTTCCCTCAATCTCGCCCGCGGCCACGAACTCGAGGCCTGGAGGGCAGGTGGCGTAGAAAACGTCCTTCACAGGATAAAGAAATGAAAGAGGAGTAATAACTTTTGGGCCTGTCAGCTCCCGCCCCTCAGCCTTTCGAGAACCTCCTTGGCAACGTCCATCCTGATCTTCCCGATCTTCAGCAGCTCTTCCACAACCCTGTCCACCTCTTCTCCACTCGCCCCCGCCATTATCGCGATGTTCCTCGCATGAAGCTCCATGTGTCCGCGCTGAATCCCCTCTGTTGCCAGAGCCCTCAGGGCTGCGAAGTTCTGGGCCAAACCCACTGCTGCCATAACTCTCGCGAGCTCCTCTGCAGTGCTGACCCCGAGGATCTTCAGGCTGAGCTTCGCCAACGGATTCACCTTCGTCGCCCCTCCTATCGTGCCGACAGCTATTGGCAGCTCTATGGTTCCCACGAGATCGCCCTTCTCGTTCACCTCGTATGTTGTGAGGGGCTTGTATCCCCTCAGCGCCGCGTAGCTGTGTGCTCCAGCCTCCACAGCCCTGAAGTCGTTGCCCGTGGCTATGACAACAGCGGATATCCCGTTCATAATGCCCTTGTTGTGGGTCGCGCACCTGAACGGGTCAGCCTCAGCAAAGGCATAGGCATTCATTATCCCCTCTACAACCTCCTCTCCGCCAATCGCCTCTTTCCTGAAAACTGCCTTTGCTCTCGCTATCCTGTAGACTGCGAGGTTCGAGATGATTCTGAGGTAGACCTTTCCACCCGTAATTCTTTCGATCAGCGGTGCAACAGCCTCGGCCATCGTGTTAACGGCATTTGCCCCCATCGCGTCTTTCACATCAACTATCAGGTGAACGACGAGCATCTTGCCCTTGATGGTGTCTATCACCCTCGCCTCGACATCCTTGCATCCTCCGCCCAGATTGACAAGTATCGGGTCCTGCTCGTTCGCCTTCTCGATGATCTCGTCTCTGTGCCTGAGAACCTCGAATCTCGCGGAGCAGGGGTCGTCAATCCTCACCACCTGTATCTGCCCGATCATCACGTTGCCCGAGTAGTCCGTCACAAACCCCCCTCCCTCCCTCGCCATCTTTGCGGCGTTGCTCGCTGCCGCGACAACGCTCGCCTCCTCTATGGCCATTGGAATGAGGTAGTCCTTTCCGTCTATCAGGAAGTTCGTTGCTATGCCCAGAGGTAGCTCGAACGTGCCCACGACGTTCTCGATCATCCTGTCGGCTATGTCGAGGGACAGCCCCTTCTCCAGCAGCAGTCTTTTTTCCTCATCATTCAGTCCAGCAAACTCGGCAACCCTTTCGAGCCTATCCTGAACGCTCATCTTGTAAAAACCGGGTATCCTCGATGACGGCATGGAGGGTGCTTGGCAATAAAATTATTATAAATTTTCCTTGAGATTCCCACATGAACTTCAGGAGCGCAATGGAAAGGGTCGAGTTCAGGGTCTTCGAAGAGGAAATCGCTCACGACGAAATTGTAAGGTTCATCTCTGAGAGGAAGCTTGAGAGAACGCCGGCAATTCTGAACGTCGAGGGGAGGAAAGTGGCGACGAACTTCCTTGCGACGAGGGAACTGCTTTGCAGGTACCTCGACATCTGCGTTGATGATCTCGCCAGGTTTCTGGCAGGTCTGAACACTCCCGGCAGGATCGAGGTGGTCAAGACCGAGTACGGGGAGCTGAACTCTCTCCGTGACCTTCCAGTTCCCAAGTATTTCGATGGTGATGCTGGCAGATACATCACCGCCGGCATCGTCGTTACTGGAAACGGTAACGATTACTCGAGCTACAATGCCAGCTTCCACAGGATGCTGGTTCTCGACGAAAAGAGGATGGCAGCGAGACTCGTTCCACCGAGGCATACCTACCTGAGGTGGAAGGAGGCAGTTGAGAGGGGCGAAGACCTGGAAATTGCTATTTCCATTGCTCCACATCCACTGTTCATGTTCGCCGCAGCCACGAGGGTTGGAGAGGGCATGGAGTATGGATACGCTGCCTCGCTGATGGGAGAGCTTGCCGTAACGGATGTTGATGGTATAATGGTACCGGACTCCGAGGTGGTGATCAGGGGCAGGATCACCGGAGAGATGGTGGACGAGGGGCCTTTCATTGATATAACCGGAACCTACGACAGGGTCAGGAAGGCACCGGTCGTGGAGGTGGATGCGATCTACGCGAAGGACGACTTTCACTTCTACTCGATAACGCCCGCAGGATACGAGCACCAGGTGCTGATGGGCATTCCTTACGAGCCGGAGATATTCAGGGCCGTCTCAAGGGTGTGCAGGGTCAGGAATGTCGTGCTCACCGCAGGAGGTAGACACTATTTGCATGCGGTCGTGCAGATAGAGAAGGTGACGGACGGGGATGGGAAGAACGCAATTCTTGCTGCCTTCTCAGCACACCCGAGCCTGAAGCACGTGGTCGTTGTTGACGACGACATCGACATCTACAGCGTGGAGGATGTTGAATACGCGATAGCCACGAGGTTTCAGGCAGATCGCGATTTAGTAGTCATAACCAACGTCAGGGGGAGCAGCCTCGACCCATCGGCGAGGGACAACATCACGGCGAAGATGGGCATAGACGCGACGGCAAAGGGGGATGGGGAGAAGTACAGGAGAATATACTGACCCACCTACCTCTTTATCGCTGGCAGACTTCTCAACCATCCCAGCTCGGGCAGGTAGAGCCTTCTCAGGTCCTTCATTCCGAGCCTGAGCATCGCGAGCCTTCCAATGCCGAGTCCCCATGCCAGGACCTTTCCCTTTATGCCGAGCGGCTCCGTGACCTCCTTCCTGAAAATGCCTGCGCCTCCGAGCTCCACCCACCCTAAGCCATCCACGTACACTTCGGGCTCCACGCTCGGCTCGGTGTAGGGGAAGTAGCCGGGTCTGAAGCGAACGTTCTCGAAACCCATCTTGTGGAAGAACTCCCTCAGCAGGCCAAGCAGGTCAGCAAATCCAACGTCCCTGTCCAGCACCACTCCCTCGAGCTGGTCGAATTCCGGCAAATGCGTCGCATCTATGGTCTCCCTCCTGTAAACCCTGTCTATGCAGAACGCCTTTACAGGCGGCTCTGGGTTGAGCGCGAGGTAGTGGATGGTTATTGCCGTTGTGTGGGTCCTCAGGACGAGCTGCCTCGCCCTATCGAGGCTCCACTTTCCTCCCCATCCCTTCGAACCCGTTCTCCATCCATTCTCGTGGGTCTGCTTCACCCTCTCGACGACCTCCCCCTCAAGATCTACGTACCTGTCGAGGTAGAAGGTGTCCTGCATCTCCCTCGCAGGATGGTCCTGGGGCTGGAAGAGGGCGTCGAAGTTCCAGAACGCCGGCTGTACATAGTGCCCCTTTATCTCGGTGAACCCCATCTCGAGGAATATCTTCCTGCACTCCCTTATTATTCTCTCGTAGGGGTGGACTTTGGCTGTGAAGATGTCCCTGGAAGGAATCCTGACGTCGTACTCGAGGAATTCCTTCCCCTTCCACCCTCCCGACAGTAATAGCTCGGGCGTGACGTCTGCAATCTTTTCCTTCAGCTCGACATCCGGCTTTGACGTGATCGTGAAGGTGATCTCCTTGAACTCCTCTTCTCTGACGAGCTTCCTCTTCTTCAGCTCTTTAAGTAGCTTTTTGTCTATTCTCGCACTTCTATCGGCATAGATCCTCTCCAGAGCCAATTTCTCCGGGAACTCCGGCTCCGTGATGAGCTCGACGTAGCCGTCCTCTATCCTTACTGCTCCTTTCTTTCTCAGGTTTCCGAGGGCGATGCCCACAAGCCTCTTTCCGAACTTCTCCTCGAGCTCCTTTATGCTCCTCCTTCCCCCCTTCAGCTCCGAGACGAGCTTCTCCTCCGGAAGCCCCTCGGTGAGGTACCTCAAACCCTCGTCGGTTAGCTCGTACTCCTTCCAAACCCTCTCGTGGACTCTCGCGTAACCCTTCTCGGCAAGGAGGTATGTGGCCTTGATAACGGCATCCCTCTTCATCCCGGAAATCTCGGCTGCAGCATCTATGGAGTACTCCTTACCCTCTTCAAGTGACCTGAGGAGTTTGATCTCGAAAGGAGAGAGCATGGTGAATGGCTGTGGGTTTTGGTTAAATAGTTTTTCAAAAATCAGAACAGCAGGTTGACGATCCAGAGAATGAGATCCGCTATTGATCTTATCTGCCGTTCCTCAACTGCGGGTGTTTCCTGGGGTGCGGGTGTTGTGGATATCCCAACTGACTTGAGTTCGGTTTCCGTGTAATTGGGCAGGTACTCCTTCATGTATTCTGAGTGGCAGTAGAAGCAGACGTCGTCGAGAACCCTGCCGTGCACACTGTGGGGGTTGGAGCCATGACACTCAATGCATGAGTTGGTGTCAGGCTTCGAAATTGCACCATCGTCTCCATGGCATCTGTCGCAGGTTAACCTGTAGTGGGGAACGTGCACCTTCATTCCCAGATTGCTGGAGTTGTAAACGCTTCCAACATGGCACTTTATGCAGAAATTCACCCCGTGAAGGCTCAAAAGCTGGTTCTGGTCGTTTAAATTGAGGTTCTTGTTATGGCACGGGGTGCAGGACAGAAAGCGGTCAAGCTCTTTGCCCGTGAGAGTGTTGACGTGACAGGGCATGCAAATTTTTGCATCGTGCCACGGAGCCATCAGGCCTTGGTACTTCCCGTAGTTCTGTTCAGCTACCACTGCCGATGCAAGCAAGGTTGTCGTGACTGCCAGAACGAAGGAGAAGATCAGTGCGAGTCTGTAAATTCTCTCCGCCACAATTACGGTTAACAAGGTAAAAATATTTATTTCTTTTGTTCAGAGTTGGAGTTGTGAGGGGGATAATTGTCGCACTGGCAATCATTGTCACTTTTGCAACCGCTCCCGTACATGCCATGGACAGTGTGAAGGTGGCTCTTGTGGATCACGTTGATGGTTTCGGGAAGTTCGTAGAGAGCTACGGAGTTTACGATTTTGGAGACACTGTCACAATCTATGCTCAGGCAGAGAACGTGAATCACTTCAGGGCCTATGCCGTGGATTTCGTTTTCGTGGTGTTTGATCCTGAGGATTATCCGGTGGCTGGGGGGGTTGTGAGGAAGGAGGGAACTGACTGGACTGATCAAGTGTATGCAACATTCACCGTGAAGGTTCAGGACGGCTGGAAGGAGGGGAAGTACAGGATAGAGGTTTATGTTTTTGACGTGCTCAACAGTACAGCTACAAAGAAAGAATACGACTCATTTGTTGACAGGCTGATAAGCGGTGGAAGTGCCGGTGTAAGCGTCCACACTCTGTCGAGAGATGATGTTGACTACGTAAAAAGGGAAGTCCACTTTCAGGTAAAGCGCGGTGCCGAAAGTCCGATCTACATATTTGATTCAAGCCTCAAGGCGACAACCCTTCCTGAGGGGATGGGCAACACGCTTTACGTTACTGTGCTCAACCCTTCCGGCAAGGCTGCTGAATTCAGAGCAGAGCTGCTTGTTGATGGTGAGGCACAACAGAAGCTCGATGTGAAGCTCGGACCGTACGAATACGAGAGGCTCAAGTTTGACATTCCGCCGCTCAGCGAGGGCACTCACAGACTTGAGATCGCGATTGGCCGGGGCAATGTGGTAAAGGTCAAGACCCTTCCCGTTTTCATTAAACCGTACCTCTTCTCGAAGCAGGTACTGGCTGGAAAGGCTGGAGACGGGATTGTGGTGCTCTCACAGAATAACTATGTTCTCGGCAGTGCCGGAGTGAGCGGGATGAGCGAGGGAGAGCCAAGGATTCCCGAGAATGGGTATGACATGAACTGGGAAAACGCTGCCAAGATGCTCACGAACATCCTCGCTTACCTGTGGGTGAACGGTGGAATGAACGGAGAGATGAAGGTTGGCCTCTACCACAGGAGCGATGAGAGGGCAGAGAAGGTCTTGCCTGAACTGCTCGACTACATTGCGAAAAAGAGCAGGGCACCGCTGAAATATGTCGGAGTTCTTGAGGAGGATGAGCTTGACAAAGCGGATCTTGTTTTTTACGTTACATCGAATCCAGAAATGTCGGAAATTGAGAATTACCTTCGCAGCGGCGGTCTGGTTGTGATTGACGTCACTGACTACTACTTCGACAGCACCGCAATCGTGAAGAGGTACGCACTCAGGCAGGCTGAAGGACTTGCGAGCTCTTTCTATGATCTGACATCCATAAACAGGACCGTGACAATAAAGCTCAAGACGGAACTCGACCTGAAACCCAAGATAGTGTACTCCAACCTGTCAGTCAGCGACTTCATAGTGGAGGTTGGGAAGCCTGTGGAGATTTCATTTGACATCAGAAACGATGGGGGGCCGGGTGAGGAGAATGTATACGTCAGGATAAATGATCGGATTGTGTTTAACGAAACCCTCACCCTGTACACAAACGAGAAAAGGCACATATCATTCCAGTACACTCCTGAAAAGGAGGGAGCTTACAAGGTGCTTCTGGACGACACCACGATGTCCAAGGTTTTCTTCGCAAAGAACTTCAGCAAGAAGGAGCAGGTGATACCCACGCCAACTCCCGAGGTTCAGCAGAAGACGAGGGAGAATGCACCGCTGATTGCCGCACTGGCAGCCCTGCTTGCGGTGCTGGTGATAATCAGGATGTATCTGAGATGATGCTCTCGGACTACGAGATCCTGGTGCTAAGGGAGATGGAAAGGGGTGAATCAGATCCAGAGAGGATAGCCAGGAAGACAGGGTTGCCCATTTTTATCGTTCTCGCGGCGATGGAAAGGGTGGAGGGTAAGAGACTGGAGCGCGGAAAGAGAATTGAATTCTCGAGGGGTGCGGTGAAACTGCTCGTTGATGTGCTGATTGCCTGGGTTGCGCTGCTGCTCATCATGGTGGTCCTATGATCATCGTGGAACAGCTTGCCCTGCTTGGAGTGCTTCTCGTGGCATTCGGGCTGTATCTCTTCAGGGACGAAATCCTGCTCAGGGAGAGAGCGAGCATTTCGAGAGCGATGGCTGACCGAATTCTGAGGAAGATGTTCGAGAACAGGACAAGGAAGATCGTCACTGCTGTGTTCGAGATACTGCTCATACTCTCGGTTCTCTATCTTGTTTTGACCATGAAGCTGTTCTGGGCAGTTGTCGTTTCCAACAGCATGTATCCAACCTTCGAGAGAGGGGATATGGTTCTCGTTCAGAGCCTGTTCGTCAGCCCGGAGAGAGGAGATATAGTGATGTTCAGGAGCGGGGAACTGAATCTGCCCGTCACTCACAGAGTGCTTGATGTGAGGGGAGACCTTGTTTACACGGGCGGAGACTCCTCCGGTCCGGATTCAACGCCTGTCAGCAGGAGCGCAATACTGGGAGAGGTGGTGACGGTATTCGGCAAACCGATCGTCATAAAGGGGTTCGGCAACTACTTCATTCTTGATGCGACTCAGATGAGGGACATCACGCCGTACGGCCAGGAGTATCTGTTCTACAAGAACCTGCTCGAGCTAATAAGAAAATACGCCCTCGTGATCTCTGTTATCTCTCTGGTGTACTACGCGTACATTGCTTTCAGGGGGATCCGGATCTGATTCTGCCTATCAGCTCTCTCAGCCCCTCACCACTTCCATTAACCCTTTTTGCGATCAGGTAGTAATAGTACGCGTACAGTGCGGAAGTCGCGAGAACGGTTCCGAGGGCCACGGGGGTTCCGGCGAAAATTCTGATGAGTAGGTAGAGTGACGGTACTAGCAGAACAGGGGCTGCGAGCATCACCAGCGCCTCACCCCTCGTGTACAGCTTGAACTCGTGGGTTATGAAGGCCCACCAGTATATGTAGAGGAGGGCCGCGAGCATGTGGTTGTACGGAAGGGTGTACTGGAGCATGAAGGTGAAGGTGGAGATGTAGAATATCATCACGATTATCGCTCTGAAGTAGAAATTGAGCTTGTACTCCGGCGTGAGCTTCTGAGTCGTTGCGCTCTCCTCTATCCTGTCGAGCTTTCTGTCCAGCTCCTCTATTTTCTTCCTGAGGATGTTCATCTCCACGATCCCGTAGGCGACCTCGTCGAGTATGGGCTGGAGTCTGGAGTAAACAACCTCGTTGAACGCCTTGGATGCGGCAACCTCGTATCCGGATATGCGTTTTCTGATGCTCAGGGAGTTGCCTATCAGAATAGAGGACAGGAAGAGGAGGAATGCATCCACGGCCACATAGCTCATGGATCTGCCGAGCAGGTAGTCTGTGTAGAGCGAGTAGAGAGAGATGACGAAAACCACAAGCCCGACGATGATTCCGCTTGCGACGGAGAGGACATCTCTGAATTTCATCGCTTCACCCTTTCTCCAAAGCTTTTTAAACCTTTTCTCGGATTTATATGATGATAATTATTGCAATTATGAAAAAACTCCTTTTTTCTGTCAGTGAAAAACTGGGTGATGGGCGGGGCTCATGTGAAGAAACCTTCATATCACCATCATGAGAACAATTCATAATTGGAGTGCTCTACAAATCGTTACAGAATGCTTCAGAAAGCTTTTTAAACATGGATTAACAGAGTATAAACTGGGGTGAAAAAGAATGTATGATTTGGGTGGTAGAGCTGTAGTGGCGCTCATAGCAATCCTCGCAGTGGGACTCGTGGCACTGCCGAGCACGGTATCTCTGTTTGCAGGGCAGCACTGGTGGTACAATGTAGATAATACTGGGAATGACATCCCATGCGATAAGTGCCACGCCGATGTATTTCAGGAATTCAAACTTAATGTTCAAAATAATGGTGCACATAGCAGCTTCGTGACAAATACTGCAAATCCCACCAACGATGAAATCCGTAAGGCGTGCGGGTATTGCCACAGAGGCGTTCCGGGTATAACTTATGCTGTGGGAGATGGTACTGGTTTCATGGCAGGTAAGGAGGCTCATGCTGCCAGCACGATGGGCTGTATGGCCTGCCATGAGTGGAACTCGGGTTATACTTCCCCGAGTTCAGCACCTCAAGCCGGTGGGTTCAACGTGACAGCATACCTCTCGGGGTATAGTCGGTATGATTATGGCGCTAATAACGGTACATGGGAAGCGCACAATGCATTCATAGTTGAAGCCATAAAGGATACTAATCTGACCGACTCGAACGAGGCCTGCATAGCATGTCACACCCACGTTGCAGTCAAGATCAAGTGGAAGCACTACAGAACCATTGAATTCGACCTGAATGTTGGTAATCCGAGATACATCGATATTGGGAGTGGACAGACTCCCAACTGGACCATCAGCAACTGGAACATCGGTAACATAACTGTGACGCCGACAGTCTTCGGAAACGTTTCGGGTAACGGAAGCACAAGCTACGATGCAGCCAACTGGCCAGGAAGCATTGGGCAGATATATCAGTAGTGATGCTAAGACTTTGAGTGATGGCGCGCTATGAAAAGACTCACCTTTCTTTTTTTCTCTCTGGTTTCTCTGTCAGTCTGGTTTTCTGCCGGTTGTCTGCAAGGCGAGGGTGAGCTGCCAGCAATTAAGGTTGTTTTTTCGCATCATGTGGTCAGTAATAACACTCATCTGGTCAAAATTGAGCATGTGGGCGAAGCGGTGATCACCAAAGATGAGGCACCTGAGAAGATATATGTCAATCCTCCGTCACCCGGCATACATGTGTTCGCATATGTTTTTAAAAA
>NZ_JBPLZQ010000101.1:0-10491 GCF_054018175.1 Geoglobus sp. | reverse complement strand
CGATCTCCGCGACCCGGTCAATGAATTCGTCTACGACCCTCTCAGCCGTGCCCGGGTCAGCACAACCCATTGACCTCTCGTGGTTCCCGATCCTCTCACCAAGGACGTTCAGCATGTCCGTTAGCGTTGGATGCTGACCGCCAAAGGCCATCGGTCTGTCGAGACGGTACGGCTTCAGCTCCTCCACGCAAAGGCTGTCACCACCGTAGGGTATGGAAACACTCCTGACGCACCTGATGTGCGTCTTGAGCCCCCTGATGATTGCCTTCTCATCAATCTCTGGCATTCCATCCCTTATTACCAGAATGTCGGTCGTGGTTCCACCCACGTCCACAACCACCGCGTTTTCAAGTCCGGTGAGGTAGTACGCCCCGTAAGCGACCGAGGCTGGGCTTGAATTGTAGAGCTCGGACGGGTTCCTCATCGCAACTCTCCACGGAATTATTCCACCATCTCCCTTGTAGTAAAAGAAGTCGTCGGTGAATCTCCTTATGCTGTTCGTGAGCTCCCACACTCCGGAAGATATCTTCGCGTTTATCACCGCGGTGTTTATTCTCAGTGGGAAGTTTATGTGCCCCACGTGATGGCTGAGCGCGATTCGCTCCCGGTCCACAAACCTGCTTGCAATTTCAAAGGCCCTGTGCTCAAGTTCGGGGTTTCTGATGGAGAATTTCCCGGAGATTGCAACAGCATCGTACTCATTTTCCCTCAGGGCTCTCTCCACCTCTTCGGGGTCGGGCTCCTCCACAACGTCCCCCCTGTGACTGACATAACCCCTCAGAACGACGCCATAATCGCCGTAGTTGAGACCGGGACCGGGAAACAACAGTGAAAGCACTTTCACGCTATCAAACTGACTTGTTAGAACATTAAGGGGTAGGGATGTGCTCACGACGAGTCTGGTTCCCCTGAAATCCACTTTCTTAGAGACCTCGCTGAGAATCTTCGCGATTCCGTACTCGTTCGGATACTTAGAGGTCTGGAGGTTGCCATTTTCGTCAATGTAGGCCACGTCAGTGTTCGTGCCACCGACATCGATGCCAACGATCATTGCGGAGAACTGGACGGGGAAGGTATTTAATTATTGATATTCGTCACTTGAGGACCTTCCCGGTTCTCAGGTACCAGACGTACAGGTCAAAGATCCCGGGCTCCATTCCAGCTTTTCTTGCCAGTGCTGAGAATTTCCCCTCTATGTCAAGGTACCTCTTTCTGGTGAGGGTTTTTGGCACATCGATTACTCCGTACTCTGAAAGCGTCGTGAGGATGTGCCTGTCAAGAATTGCCACATCGAAGTAGCCAACGTTCCTGAGGAAGTGGCTTGCCTCCTTGTAACCCAGACCCTTCACGTTCCTGACGAGCCACTCCCTCGCGCCAAAAACACCACCGCTCTCGATCTTCTCAAGGACAATGTCCCTTATTCCGGAATACTTCCTTGCCTCCACTATGAACTCTGCCCTCTTCCTCCAGAACCTGTGTCCGGCCTTTCTCAGCTCCTCCTCAAGCCTGCTCCTCGGCATGGTCAGGAACCCACTACCAACGGAGTTCTGAATCCTTATCCCAAGCTCAGCAGAGCTGTTAGCCGTTAAAATGCAGAAGCATAGCTCGCTGAACCACGCTTCGTTGCCCATTCCGTTCAGCCTGACAAACTCAGAAACCCTCTTCTCAATTAAATCCCCAACAACCGGTTCGAGGTCTCTGACCCTCGAAATAAGAGAAAAAATTGAATCACTCAAGCGCCTGGAGCACCTCGGCCTTCAGCCGGGCTTTCCCACCTGTGGGCTCAACGAGAGTTCTTCCACAGACGAGACACTTCACGTGCGTGGAGGCGTGATCGAAAACAACCTGTTCATTCTCACAGTCCGGGCACTTAACCTTCAGGAACCTGCTCACGCTATCACCCCACCAGGTCGAACCTCTTGGCTCTCCAAGTGGGGCGGTGCTCGGCCTTACCGCACTCGGTGCATCTCCACCTTATGTTCACCCTCTTCGTCGGCTTGTCTCCACCTGGAACCTTGCTGAACTTGCCGAGGTTGCCCACCTTGCCCCTCCTCTTCTTCTGCCTGTTGATCCACCTGAGGGAGCTCTGCCTGCCCTTGCTTACCTTCTCAACCTCGTGAACGGTATGCCTGTTACAGTACTTGCAATACGTCCTGACCTTCTTTGGGTACTTCATCTTTTCACCTCTATTTTTTCAGCCACACCACTCTTTATCAGGGCGTTAGCATTAAGGGAAGGAATCAATACCACATCCTCCTTTCTCAATTTATATGTTTTTCCGTCAACACCCTCAAATTCAGGAATGTCCTGTCTGACCCTCACCAGAACCCTGTCGGATTCCTGATACTGTCTCGCTTCCTCTATACCGTCTCCCTCGACCACCCGCTTCCGGTACGTCTCGAGGAGCTGAACCAGATCCTGGTAGAACTCCCTCTCAACCCCTATCATGTTCTCCCTGCCCTCTATTCCACTCTCGGTTCCACAAACCTCCGCCCACGCCAGGTGAATTATCTTTATTGTCCTCATCTCGAAGATCCTCTTCTGCACCCTCCTGAGCGTCCTCAGCTCCTCGTCAATTTTCGAATACTCCTCATCCCCTGCAGTTCTCTTCAACTCGTTCAGTTCGTCTATCCTTAACTTGAGCTGGATGTAAAAATCCTCGTCTATCTTCTGAATCTTCTCCCTGCTCCTCTCAAGCAGTATCAGGAGGTCGTCAATATTCACACTCACCACCCGTAGAGAGCGACATTGCGGCATATAAGGTAGACGGCGGCAAATTCCGGCAGCACGTGCTTACCCTTCGGAAGTCTGAATTCCTCCCCCATCAGTCTGAACCTCACACCCGTTTTAATCCTTACCCTCACCCTCTCATCGCCAAATGCCACCGCATCCTCGAATGGGTCGAAGCTCTCAACCTCGTCCCTCGTCAGTGCCGTAACCCTCAGCGATGTTTTTCCGTGAAGTGAGCCCGGCAGTCTTATGAGCCTCTTAACGTCCGCAGTCACCGGTGGATCCACGTGAATTCTGAGGTGGTCCACGCACCTCCTGAAGAGTGTGGAAAGCTTATCACCTCTTAGTCTAAGTGGTCTGAGGTCTCCGCTGTAAACATCATCCCTTCTGGCTGGAAAGACTTTTTCAAGTCTCTCTGCAGTGCTCCTTCTCACTCTGAGGACCTCCATCACCTTCCCGCTGTCTATCGCCTTCTCTATTACCCTCGCGATGCACCTCCCAACCCTCAGGTACTGAGAAGCCTGGGGAAGTATCTCGCTGAACTCAACGCCTTCAAGCATGAGGTAATCCACGATCTCCCTTCTCTCACTGGAACCGAGAGACAGAAAGGAATCATCATAAACATGAATGTGGTATCCCCTCCCTCCAGAAAAGACAATTTTCATGTCCTCAACACCGAAGTCCTCCTCGAGGAGATCGTGCAGTCTGATGATCTGCTTCTTGGCCTCTGCAAGCCCGCCCCTGGGCAGGTGGTCCGCATCTATGTCGAAGATCAGGTCGGCCCCTTTCCAGCCCTTGTCGTCCATTTTCTCTGCCCCGGGGTTCTCGTAGTAGGCCGACGAGTAGTAAGCATGGAGGGGCGGATTTTTGATCACATAGCCCCTGAACTCGATGTCGCTTTCAAACGCGATGTGCCTGTTCATGACGAAGTCTGGAAGGGAGTCAATACTCACGAACGCCCACTCCCTCTCCACGAACTTCCTGGGAAGTTCGATGTCCGCCCTCGCGTAGTACTCCGAGAACTTCTGACGGATGAACGACTTGGTTATGGTGTCCACAACCCACTCTAAGGCCAGGCTGATTTAACTCTTGCTCCTGACGACGATTACTATCCCGGCTATTATCATCGCGCCACCGATCAGAGTCATGTGCGTGATCTCCTCCCCCAGCAGAAAGTATCCCGCGAGAATCGAAACGACAGGTATGGCCTGCAGGAACACCGACGCCTTCGAAGCCTCCTCCCTGTTCAGGAAGTAGTACCAGCCCTGATACGCGAAGTATGTGGAGAAAACCCCGAGGAAAACCACCGACAGAACTGTGATCACGTCAACCTCAAGAAGCTTGCTCAGCGAGGAGTACGAGAACGGGATGAGCGGCACCGACCCGAGAACCATCGCGTAAGACGTGAGCACGAGGGGATCGTACTTCCTCATCAAGACCTTTCCACCAACCGTGTATATTCCTGCAGAAAGCGTGGCGATGAGAACGAGCAGGACTCCAGTCAGATCTCCTCCACCTTCCGGGTGGGAGAGCACGTAAACACCAAGCAGCGCTATCATGATTCCGGTAACCTTGGCAAGGGTTATCCTCTCACCGAGAAGCATCGCTGAGAACACGAGGACGAAAACTGGAGCCATCGCTATTATCAGGCTCGCCACGCCGGATGGTATGTACATCTCACCAGCGTTGAGAGAGATGTGGTAAACCGCAACTCCAAAAACGCCGATGAATGATACCTTCAGAAGATCTCCCCTCGCGATCCTGTATCTGCCGTAGACTATCGTCGCGAGGAACAGAACATCGGCCACCAGGAACCTGAGGAACGCGAGTTCGTACGGTGTTAAGCTCATGACAGCGTACTTTATCGCCGTGAAAGCAAGCCCCCAGAAGAGGATCGTGAATATGAGCACGACCCACTTAAACACGTCACCCATTCCTTCTCTGCCCCTCCCAGACGTTTCCAGTAACATGGTAACCTCTCTCCTCCCAGTAACCACCCTCGGGGCTGTCAGTGAAGACAAGCTCGCAGACCCACTTTGCACTCTTCCAGAAGTACAGGTCCGGCACCACAAGCCTTACGGGAAAGCCGTGTTCGGGTGGTAGCACATCACCGTTCATCCTGAGGGCGAGAATTGACCTCTCGAAGTATTCGAGCGGTATGACTGTCGAATAACCGTCGAGGGATTTTGCCAGCACGTAGCTGGCGTTGAGGGGCTTTGCCAGCTCAATTACTGTGCGAGCCGGAACTCCCTCCCACCTTATCCCGAGAACGCTCCACCCCTCAACGCAGTGCGCTGGCACCTCCACCTCCACATGCTCCATTCTCACGAGAGACTCGTAGGTTAGAGTTAGCCTGCTCTCAACCATGCCCGTAACCCTGAGAGAGTAATCTGATACATCCACATCTGGAATGCCCGATATGCTGAGCACGGGCAGATCGGGAACTTCCTTCTGGTCAGGAGGTAGCATGTCACGTGCTCGATTTTGATGTTTTAAACCCTTTCCCCAAAGGTTTTTCACCGGACTTTCGCATACAGCTGTCATGAAGAGAATTGGACTCATCGGTGGGCTGAGCCCGGAGTCAACGCTCTACTACTATTCAGAGTACATCAGGCAGTCGAGAGAGGTGCTGGGAAACAACAGGTATCCGGAAATCATCATCCACAGCATAAACTTCGGAGAGTTCCTATCATCGGACTGGGAGGGGAGACTGGAGATGCTGAGCAGCGCCGTCAGGTCACTGGAGAAGGCTGGCGCTGATGTTCTCGCGATAGCATCAAACACTCCCCACAAGTTGCTTCCAGAGCTGGAAAAGGTGACGAGCTTGGAGTTCGTGAGCATAATAGATGCCGTGGCGAAAAGGGCTGAGGAGAGGGGGCACAGAAAGCTCCTCCTCACGGGAACCAGAACGACCATGGCCGAGGAGTTCTACAGGAAGGAGCTCGAGGAGAGGGGGTTCGAAGTTACAATTCCAGCAGAGGTTGACGAGATTCACGAGATAATCTTTCAGGACCTCGTCTTCGGAGACCTGAGCAGGAAAAGCAGACTCGTCGAAATAATTAACGGCTATGATGCCGACGCGGTAATACTCGGATGCACCGAGCTTCCACTGGCGGTGAAGGAGGGAGACGTGAAGATGGAAGTAATAGACTCGGCTAAGGAGCACGTCAGGGCGATACTGCGAAAGGCTCTCGAATAATTAACTTTTTAAAATTACGGAACCACTTGGAGACATGGAAAAGGTCAGCGTTCTCGTGGAAGCGCTGCCGTACATCAGGGAGTTCCACGGGCAGACGATGGTGATAAAGATAGGCGGCCACGCGATGGTGAGCGAGGACGTGCTGGAGAAAACGGTCAAGGACATACTCCTCCTCTACTTCGTCGGGATAAAGCCCGTGGTCGTTCACGGAGGGGGGCCGGAGATAAGCGAGAAGATGAAGAAGTTCGGCATACAGCCGAAGTTCGTTGACGGGCTCAGAATAACCGACAAGGAGACCATAGAGATAGTCGAGATGGTTCTCGACGGAAAGGTGAACTCCAAGATTGTCTCGTACTTCATCAAGAACGGTGGAAAGGCCGTGGGGATGTCGGGAAAGGATGGACTGCTTGTGGTGGCGAGGAAGAAAAAGGTCAGGAAGAGGGTTGGTGAGAGTGAGGTTGAGGTTGACCTCGGTTTCGTCGGTGAGACTGAGTACGTGAATCCGGGAATTCTTGAAATAATAATCGACAACGGGTACATCCCCGTGATTTCCCCGGTGGCAATAGACCTGAACGGCAACGTGTACAACATGAACGCCGACATCGTGGCAGGCGACATAGCAGGCGCGCTGAAGGCGAAGAAGCTGATCATGCTTACAGACGTGGACGGAATTTACAGGGACAGAGACGACAGGAGCAGCCTTATCTCGAAGATGAGCAAGGACGAGCTCGAAGGAATGCTGAAGGAGGGGAAGCTGGACGGTGGCATGATTCCGAAGGCAGAGGCGATAATAAATGCCCTGAACAACGGGGTGGAGAAGGCCCACATCATCAACGGCTCAAGGGAGCACTCTATTCTGATAGAGCTGTTCACGAAGGAGGGCATCGGGACGATGGTTTACAGGTGACACCATGAAGCTTGGCTTCCAGCCCGACGTTGACCACTCTCTCGAAAAGGCGTTCGAGTTCGGCAGCGAGAGCGGTTTCAGCCACGTTGAAATCCTGATGGATCACCCGAACTTCCATTACGAGGTTGTAGACGCCAACGAGGTCATGGAGCTCTCAATGAGCTACGACCTCGACATCCTGATCCACGCATCCGCAATAAACACGAACTTCCTCGCCATAAGCAGCGAGATACGGGAGGCGAGCTACAGAGAGCTGGAGAACACGATGATCTTTGCCGAGAGGTGTGACGCGAAGGTCGTGACGGTTCACATAGGCTGGAACCCGGGGTTCATAACAGCGAGGGGTTTCGTGTTCAGAGAGGAGTGGTACGACAGGCACAACGAGAGAGTCCTTGTGGAAGAGTTCCTGCCGTTCGCGGAGAGATACGAAACCCTCGCCATAGAGAACACCATAGGAATCAAGGGCGGAATAAGGAGGGGGCTTGAGGAGATACTGAGCAAGAGTGACGTGAAGCTGACATTCGACGTCGGTCACCACAGGGTGAAGGAGGGGCACGACCTGTTCCTGGAGCATTTTGAAAGAGTCGTTAACGTTCACCTGCACGACAACAGGGGCGAGTACGACGAGCACTTGAGCCTCGGAGCTGGAGACACTGACTTCTCAATAATTCCAAAGAGCTACGGTGGCTACCTCACCCTCGAGCTGAGGGACGAGGACGCGATTGTCGAGTCGAAGGAATTCGTTCTCAAATCGGGCCTGTGGATGTGACGAGGATGGGAGAACTGCCCCGCAAGGTGGAGATACGGGAGGCGGGATTTGAGGACTACGGAGGGGGAAAAGTACTGTTTCGTGTACAAGTGGCTATCAGAGGTTTCGGATTTCCTTTACTTCACTCCCAACGAGGACAGGATCGAGGAGGACAGGAAGAGGTTTCAGGAACGCCTGAAATCAGGTGTGGTCGTGGTTGCCGTGACGGAGGATGGTAAGGTGGTGGGACAGTGCTGGCTGATAAAGCCGGAATCTCCTAAGGTATCCCACGTCGCTGGCCTAGGCATAGCCGTCGCCAGGGATTACCAGAAAACGGGCATTGGCAGAGCATTGCTGAAGAAAGCAGAGGATGTGGCAAGGTCTACCGGGATTGAGAAGATAGAGGTGGAGGTCGTAAAGGAGAACATTCCGTCCCTCTCACTCTTCAGAAAAATGGGCTACCAAGAAGAGGGCACGAGGAAGAAAAAGTTCAACCACAATGGGAGGCTGTACGATGTCGTGCTGCTCGGGAAGTTCCTCTGAGAGAGTGTCAAAAATGCTACCAAAAAATTCATAAACACTCCTGCCCGTTTTCTGATCGTCTTTCCCTGTGGGCCCGTGGCTCAGCCTGGTTAGAGCGTGCGCCTGATAAGCGCAAGGTCCGGGGTTCAAACCCCCGCGGGCCCATACTATTGTCGATTCAGACCATAAATAAATTGCAACAATGAACTGCAGATCTGTCCAAAATGGACCAGCATCGCTAACTTAAGTATTAATTAACGCAGTATTTATAATATGCCCTTATCAAAATTTCATCGATATTTAGCTTAATAGCATGTACTGCAAGGAACGTCGGTGTAGTATCCCAAAATTATTTCACTCCTCAAACAACCACCCCCTGCTGAACTCAAACACTCTCTCAGCAGGCAACTTTCTCAAAAATGCTTTATAGGGAGTCTCAAGCTCATCAAAATTCAGGCTCATGTGTGGCTTCACGTGATTGTACCACTCAACGAACTCCTCCACTGAACCAAACAGGTTAAGCTTCTGCTCCATCAACCCGAAGAACCTCTCCACCTTCCCGTTGGTTTGAGGATGATTTATCCTCGCCACGACATGCCTGACTCCATTCTCCTTCAGGAATTCTTTAAACCTGTGCCTGACTTTCTCTCTGCTCTTAGCTGCGACGAACTGCATTCCATGATCCGTTAAGATTTCATCTGGAATTCCATACTCTGCAAATCCTCTTCTCAGAACTTTGATGGTGTTCTCAGTTGTGGCGGAATCAAAAACACCGTAGCAGGTTATCAATCGACTTGCGTCGTCCATGAAAGCAAGTATCCACTTCTCTCCATGCCTCTTCCAGTCTCCCTGCCACAGACTCATGGAATGAGTCCTTTCAAACCTGACCCACTTTCTTCGCTTCTTCTTGTTCATGTTCTCCTCCACCAAACCGTGTTTGAGCAAAACTCTGTAAATGGTGTTGTGAGGGATATGTAATCCATAGATCTCATCTATTTTCTTTTCCATCAGTACTGGACTTAGCCTGTACTTCTGGTAGGCTTGCAAGACGATCTCTTCTGTTTCCTTGTCGATGGGTTTTGGTTTTCTTCCTGCCTGCTTTAATTCTGGTATCCAGCCTGTTTCTTCGTACTGCTTCTTGATCTGGTAAATTCTTCTTGGTGTTATTCTCATCACAGCAGCTATTTCCTTTACTGAAGTTCCCTTGTTGAGCTGCTTGATGATCCACTTGATTTTCCTGTTTGTTAGTTTTCTCACAGGAGTTAGGTGTTGGGTTGTGAAATAATTTTGGGATACTACAAAGTTGTGTAAGCACCCTAAAGAAGATAGTTTCAGTCAGAAATCCTGAGAGCGTTGATGCTGAGTATTACAGAAAACTGCTCGAGAAAGCATACAGGGAGGCTGAGTTTGCTGTCAGTTCTGCTAAACACAATAGCCTGAATTCCAGCTAAACCACTGAGTTCAATGTCATCAAGAAGTTTACAGCTTTACCTCCTTAACAGACCTGATGTACTCGAGAAACACCGGAAGAATAAGCTCCTTGGCCCTCCAGATCTCCATGCTCACTATCTCCCCATCTTTATCAAAAGACACGACAACATCCTCATTTACCATGTCAGAGTCAACTGGCTTTGAATCTGAAAACTTCAGATACAGGATGTCCGCTTTTCTGTCATATCTGACATTCATAATTCCAACCACCTTCCACTCTTTACTCTCTTTTCAATCTTATTAACTTTGCTGGTGGGGAAAAGTGTGACAATAGTGATTTCGTCATTGCCCTCGTAGACAGTTATCAGGTACTTTTCCTTAGAGATCTTTTTTACCGCAACCACTCTCCCCGTCAGGATGTCCAGATACAGCTCATCTGGAGAGGTAATGCAGTTGTAAACCTCTTTTTCAGGAATGTCGTACTCTTTCATCCGCATTCTCGCATATTCTGTGAATTTCATGTATCTCATCCCCCCATAAGAGCTCTCAGCATCAATTCTCTGTCATACCTCCTGAGAATGTACCTGGTCCTCCCCCTGCCCTTCTTCCCCATCACCACATCTATCAGCCTCAGTCTTTCCAGCTTGTTGATGATCTCGTAGAACCTTGTATAGCCCATGTTCACCTCAGCCTTCAGTATTCTGTAAACCTCACCAGAATTCACATCTCCTTCGATGGAGTAGATTATCTTCAGAACCTCCCTCTCATCCGAATTCAGAGCAGAGATGCTCTTGGCCAGAAAAACCCTCGCCCCTCCCTCGTAGACCATCTCCACGTCTCCAAGCTCAATCCTCCTGCTCGCACTCCTCTCGGCCTCAATTCCAGACATTCTCAGCAGGTAAATCCCGAACCTTAGATCGGATGTTCTTGCGGTCAGCTCGACAATTCTCTCGA
>NZ_JBPLZQ010000100.1:0-2637 GCF_054018175.1 Geoglobus sp. | reverse complement strand
GCTCGAGACTTTAAAGGTATTCTCACTTCGGGAAGATTGCAATTCTGCCGTTCACCTCGTGCACCTCGACCTCCATGCCGTAAACCTCACCTATCGTCTCGGCGGTCAGCATTTCACGCCCACCAACTCCGCAGATTCTCCCGTCCCTTACCATAACTATCCTGTCCGCGTACATTCCAGCGATCGTGAGGTCGTGAGTGGTGATCACAGCCGAAATTTCCCTCACCCTCACGAGTTTTGTGAGCAGTCTCATCACCTCGTGCTGACTCCTTATGTCCAGATTGTTCGTCGGTTCGTCCAGCAGCAGCACCCTGGGCTCCTGTGCCATCGCTCTGGCTATTGCCACCTTTTGCAGCTCTCCCCCACTGAGTTCCGTGAGTTTTCTCGCTGCCAGTCCATCAATGCCGAGCTCCCTCATGACACTCTCCACAACCTCCAGGTCCCTCTCTCCGACACCTGCTTCAATGTAGGGCTTTCTCCCAAGCAGCACGGCGTCGAAAACTGTAAGAGGTGGTGATTCCGTCCTCTGCGGCACGTACGCAATTTTTTTCGCAATTTGGTCTGGTCCAGACCTCAACACGTCAAGATTTTCAACGTAAACAGCTCCCTCAGGCCTCAGAATTCCGGCGATGCACCTCAGGAGTGTCGTCTTCCCGCTTCCGTTCGGGCCAAGAATGAACGTGACCTCCCCTCTTCCAACCACGAGGTCCACCCTCTCCAGCACAGGGAAGCCGTTGTAGGAGAATGAGACGTTCTCCAGCCGTATCATCTTCCCCCTCCCCTCAGTAGAATGTAGATGAAAAGTGGCGCCCCTACGAAGGAGGTGACTATCCCCACGGGAAGTATCACCGGAGAGAGAACCATCCTGCCAAAGGTGTCTGCCGTCAGAAGCAGGAATGAGCCAAAGATTGCGCTCAGCGGCACGAGGAACCTGTAGTCGCTTCCAATGGCCATCCTGATTATGTGGGGAGAGATCAGGCCGATAAAACCAACGATTCCGGCAAAGGCTGTGGAGACCGCGGTTAAAAACGCTGCTGCGAGCATTCCCGTGAGTCTGACCCTCTCCGGATTGGTTCCCAAGGAGACAGCGGTCTCATCCCCCATAAGGAGTGCGTTGTAGTCCCATCTTCGCGCGTAGAAGTAGGGGAATATCAGGAGGAATGAGAAGGCCATGATCCATATCTCGCTCCACCCGGTCCGCCCCATATCGCCGAACGTCCAGAAAACCGCATAGGCAACGAGAACCTCGTTTTCGGCAAAGTACTGGAGGAGCATTGTCGATGCTGAGAAAAGGGAGGCCATGGCCACGCCGGCGAGCACCATCGCCTCGGGGCTCATTCTCCTCAGCCTCGCAAGCAGGAGTATCACGGTAACGCTGATCAGCGAGCCGAGAAAGGCGAATAGCGTGACGAGGTAGGGGTTGAGGAACGTCACGCCCTCTCCCGCGCGGTGCGTCAGACCTGCTCCGAGGTAGAGTATCGCAAAACTCGCCCCGAAGGCTGCTCCGTGGGAGATGCCAAGGGTGAACGAGGATGCCAGAGGGTTGCGCAGTATGCACTGCATGACCGCCCCGCTAACAGCGAGGCTCGCTCCGGCTATAACGGCGGTTGCGACTCTGGGAAGCCTGATGTTCCAGAAAACCACGTTTCCCGACAGAACATCTTCAAGTGAGACCCGGTATGAACCGAGGAGGAGAGATAAAAAATGGAGATTGTCAGGGCTGAGCTTACCACAACTCCCAGAGTCAGCCTCTTCCTCACCAGCTCCTGGTAGCTCATGTGAACTCTCCGGAGATTTCTCCAAACCCTCCGTAGTAGCCTGCGAGCTCGCTGTAAAGCTCCCTGCCGACGAAGAACCTGAACACCTCATCGGCCTTCTTCACCGGATCTATGTCCGAGAACTGCTCCGGGTAAAGCACCTTCCCCATGTAATAGGCATCGGCAATTGCTATCTCCACGTTGGTCCAGTAGTAGTTGAACGGAAGGATGCCGTAAACTCTTCCCTCCCTGAAGGCCTTCAACTCCCTGTAGAAACCCGGATTCTTCTGGTAGTCTGCCTTAACGAGTTCGAGATTGGACAGGTCTATGAAAATTACGTCAGGATCCCACTCTGCGAGTTTCTCCTTGTCTATGAACACTGCTCCGCTCATGTTCACCTCGCAAGCAACGTTTCTCGCCTTCAGGACCGTCAGCGGTGCGAAGCTGCACTGGGTGGACTCTATCCCGTGCCCGCCCTTGTAGCTAATCCCTCCCACGTAAACTCTCGGGCTTTCTCCAGCCTTTTCAGCCCGGGACGACAGGTCCTCAACTGCACTTTCTATGAACGAAATGACCTCCTCTGCCCTCTCCTCCTTTCCAAGTATCCTGCCCATGAGTCTCAGAGAGTCAAGGAGAGTTTCGTCATCAAAGCTGCCCAGCTTTCCGTAGCTCACGACGACTGCGGGAATGCCCGTTTTCTGCTGAATTTCTTCTGCAATTTCTGGGTATGCCGAGACGAAGACCACGTCTGGCTTCAGCTCAGCCAGCTTTTCGTAGTTCGGCGATGGATACGGTCCTCCCCTACCAATCACCGGCCTTTCGGCAAGTTCGGGGTGAGCCATCCTGTAGGGTCTGCCCATCTCACCCCACATCGTCTCGG
>NZ_JBPLZQ010000099.1:0-7117 GCF_054018175.1 Geoglobus sp. | reverse complement strand
AGGAAGTAGCCGAGCGGCGCCAGAAGGATGCCCACGACAGGCAGGAGAACGAGGAGTTTCGCGACGAAAAACGCCAGAACCGTGCCAGCAAGAACCGTTAGCATCGCCCTGAAGAGCGTGGCCCTGATCCCCGCCCACCTCAGGGCCAGGTAAAAGACTGCACCACCCAAGACCCAGGCGAGCAGGAACGTGATGAGAAATCCCGAAAGCATGACTCCTGCGAAAACCGGTTCGCCTGGGGGCATAAACGAACATCCTCAGCAAGCTATAAAAAACTTGCCGGATTAGGACAGACGATGATTTTCGCCAAAACCCAGAGAGGAATGGAGTACATCGCCATGCAGAACATCAGGGAGCTTCTGGGAGACGTGAAAGTTGAGGTCAGACCCGCCGGATACCTGGGAGTGCTAATAGTCCACTCGAATGACATCGAGAAGGTCAGGGAAGTGCCGGAAGTGGAGAAGGCGATTCCAGTTCTGTTCGAGCTGAAGACCGATCTCGAAGAGATTCTCGGAAGAGCGGAGGACATTGTCAGGGCGATGGGGGACTTCGAGACGTTCGCCGTCAGGACGACGAGGAGAGGGCTCAGGCACGATTTCAGCAGCATGGACGTGAACATAAGGCTCGGACGGAGAATTCAGGAGATCAGCGGAAAGGAAGTAGACCTGAACCGTCCCGACAGAGCGGTTTACGTTGAAATCGTAAACGAGAGGACATTCATAGGCATCCTGGATGGTGAAGAGGAGAGGAGGAAGTACACGCCCGAAAAGGTTGACAGCCTGAAGTTCTTCAGCAAGGTGTCGTTCGTCCAGATGCCCTACCTCGAGAACCCGAAGGGGGCAAGGGAGATCGGGGAGAGGATCGGCAGGAGCGCTCAGTCTTTCGAGATAAAGGAGCTGATCATCGCCCCCTACGGATACGTGGATTCTGAAGAGCTATACGAGTTCCTTAGGGGGCTGAGGAGGGGGAAGGAGTCGAGGCTGAAGATTCAGAGGAGGAGCTACGCCAGGGACGTGAGGGAGGTGAGGGTTCTCGTTCACGACCTGTACCAGACGTTCAGAGACAAGAAGAGGAGGAGGACAGTACTCATCTCCACCGACCCCACAGGAAAGCAGATCTCCGAAATCAGGAATGAGCTCAAAAGGGCATTCGAGAGGGCAGACGAGATAGTCATCTTCGCGGGCAGCAGAACCGGGCTGCCAAAGGGAATCCTCAGGCTGTCGGACTTCGTGGTGGATCTCACACCGTACATAACCTTCCCCACCGAAATAGCGATTCCCGCATCCCTCATTGCCCTGCTCGACGTTTACGAAGAGATGGTGCTGGAAAGGGAGGAGAAAAAGAGGGCAGGAGGGGATTAGCCGGGCAACCCCATTTCCGGCCCACCATAGAGAGTGTGGAGAAAAGCTTTACCATTCTGAGACACATTGTTCACATGAACCTTTCCGAGCTGACCCGAACTGTCATTGAGTTCAGGGAGAGGAGGGGGTGGAAGAGGTATCACACCCCAAAAAACCTCGCGATTTCCGCTGCAATTGAGGTTGGCGAGCTGCTGGAGCTGTTCCAGTGGAGGAGCGATGAAGAGGTCGAGGATCTCCTGAAGAGCAGGGAGTACAGGGAAAGGTTGGGGGAGGAGATAAGCGACGTGATGATCTACCTGCTCACCCTCGCCCACGAGTGCGGAATAGACATGGAGAGAGCGATCCTCTCGAAGATCGAGAAGAACGAGAGGAAGTATCCGGTCGAATGAAAGGCTTTTTATTTTTCGGTGAGAACAGAAGGACATGCGCGACGAGATTCTCAAGACACTCTCCTCATACAACCGGGAAGAGATCAGGATAGGCACCATAGGCAGCCATTCTGCCCTGAACATTCTGAAGGGGGCCAAGGAGGAGGGCTTTGAGACTGTGTGCATATGCAGGGAGAGGGAGAGGTTCGTCTACGAGAGCTTCGGAGTTGCTGACCACATAATTCAGGTTGACGATTACCGGGAGCTGCTGGACGATGCTGTCCAGAGGAGGCTCACAGAGCTCAACACCGTGCTCGTCCCCCACGGAAGCTACAACGCGTACATTGGAAGCCTCTACAACCTGAGAGTTCCGGTCTTCGGAAACAGGGTTCTGATGGAGTGGGAAACTGAAAGGGAGAAGCAGAGGGAGTGGCTGGAGAGGGCGGGCCTCAAACTCCCCAGAACCTACACGAGTCCTGACGAGATAGACGGACTTGCGATAGTGAAGTACCCCGGGGCGAGGGGAGGAAAGGGATACTTCATAGCCAGAAGCAGGGAGGATTTTTACAGAAAGGCCGACGAACTGGTCAGGAGGGGAGTGATCTCGAGAGAAGATGTCGAGAGGGCTCACATCCAGCAGTACGTTCTCGGCGTGCCTGTCTACTTCTCCTTCTTCTACTCGGTGGTGAACGGCAGGATAGAGCTGATAGCGATAGACAGGCGCTACGAGTCGAACGTTGACGGAATTGGGAGAATTCCCGCCGACGAGCAGCTCGAAGCAGGAATCATTCCCACCTACACAGTGGTGGGCAACATACCTCTCATAGTCAGGGAGAGCCTGCTCTCAAGGATTCTGAGAGACGGACAGAAGGTATACGAGCATTCAAAGAAGATAGCAGAACCCGGGATGGTGGGCCCGTTCTGCTTGGAGAGCATAATCGACGATAACGGGGAGATTTACTACTTCGAGATCTCGGCGAGGATCGTGGCCGGCTCCACCGTGGGGATTCCCGCCTCACCCTACTCGTACGTGCTCTTCGGCGAGAACATGTACATGGGCAGGAGGATAGCGAGGGAGGTCAGGCTGGGAATTGAGAAGGACATGCTGGGGGAGATGATCTTCTAAGACCTCCTCAGAACGGGGTCCCTCTCAGAGAAGTCCACGTAGAAGCCAAGCTCCTCGAGGTAATCGTAGCTCCTCTTCCCCTTCCCGTGCAACATCAGCTCGAGCAGGTCGCTTTCGTCGTCGATGTCAACGCTCGCGTAGAACGAGTCGAAGACCTCCCACCTCAGGCCGAGGGACTCGCAGATCTGAACGTGTTTGACGAGGCTTCCGTAGTGGTAAGAGGTGTAAAAGCTCCTGCTCCTCGAGAGGAGCATGTTCGTTCCGCCCTTTCTCCCCGGGGCGAGCACGACGTCCCCCTCGCTGTCGAGAAACCTTCCGACCACCTTCTCATTCAGCAGCGGCAGATCTGACATGACCACGGCCAGATTGCCTTTCCTTATCCTGGAGGTCACCACCTCGTCGAGAGTTCTGCTGTCCACCTCGTGCTTCAGCCCTTCGAGTCTCCTGTCATCAGCGCTCGATATTACCGTGGCTTCTCCGCACGCCTCAATGACGTCCAGGAGGAGGTGGAACGCGAGCTCCTCCCTCTCCTCCCTGGTGAGAATGCCGGAGAGTCTCGTTTTTGGATTGACGGGTTTGAACGGGATCACTACTTCCATGTCTGGAAGAGTTTTAGCGGCAATTAATAAACTTGCGCAAATGATTTATCCTTAAACCCACAACACCGAAAACATGGATTTAATATGCCGCTTCGTTCGCAAGGATGGTGAGGAAATCGGGGAGAGCATAGACGTTTTTGAAGGCTACCTGATAGTGAAGAGCTCCGACAGGTTTTTCGGCGTTCCCCTCTCCGCAGTCAAGGAGGACGGAGACGCGCTCGTGATACAGGACTACGACGAGGAGGAGGCTAAGGTGGTTGGAGAGAGATGGGTGGAGGAGAAGTCAAGGCCCGTAAGCCTCGAAGAGCTCGAACAGTATGGCTTCGGAGAGTGAGTACAAGCAGGTAATAGTTGTAAGGGAGGACCTGAAGCTCTCGAGGGGAAAGCTCGCAGTTCAGGTAGCGCACGCTGCAATAACAGGCTACGAGGCAGCCGACCCCAAGACGAGGGAGAAGTGGAAGATGGAGGGACAGAAGAAAATAGTGCTGAAGGTTAAAAATCTGCAGGAGCTGATGAGGATATTCGATCAGGCGAGAAGGGCTGGCCTGCCGTCGGGATACGTGAAAGATGCGGGATTGACCGAGATTCCTCCCGGAACCATCACGGCAGTCGTTATAGGCCCGGAAAAGGAGGAGAAGATAGACAGAATCACGGGAAGCCTTCCCCTTTTAAAATAGGCAGCAGGGGTTCGAAGAACCTTCCTGCCCTTTCCCTGACACTGAGGTCTGCGATTTCCGTCACGGGAGTTGCCTCGGGATTTATCTCGATGACTGCCTTTCCGCTCCTCTTCGCGTGGTGAGGGAGGTAGGCAGCGGGATAAACCACAGCTGAAGTGCCGATCACCAGAACGCTGTTTTCCTCGCACAGACGCATGGCCAGCTCGAGCTCTCTTTCGGGCAGCGATTCTCCAAACCACACGACGTTCGGCCTCATCATCCCCCCGCACTCACATACAGGGGGCAGCGTTTTCGGTGGTTCGGTAACCCTGACCACCCTGCCACACTCCAAGCACCTCATCTCGTCAATCCTGCCGTGCAGGTGAATCACGTTTCTGCTTCCCGCCCTCTCGTGCAAATTGTCCACATTCTGAGTTATCACTGCCTTCAGGAGTCCCTTCCCCTCCATGATCGCCAGTGCCTGGTGTGCCGGATTCGGTCTCGCGCTGAAAACCCGCTCCATCCTCCACGCGTACCACCTCCACACGAGCCCTGGATCCCTCGCAAAGGCCTGGGGGGTGGCAAGATCCTCCGGCCTGTATCTGTCCCACAGCCCGTCCTTCCCGCGGAATGTCGGTATTCCGCTGTCTGCAGATATTCCCGCACCGGTTAGGGCGACAAGGTTTCCGTTGAGTGATTTTATCAGATGGAAAAGGTCTTCAGCGAGCATGATGGAATGTATGCTGGAGTGAAAATAAAAAGGATTCTACGGTGAGGCTGGATGAAATCGATTTCTGAATCTTGCTGAAAGCATCTGGCGATATTATCCAAAATCAAAAAGATAAAGTTGAGAATTTAAATCAAAAAATTATCTTTTCAGGTCGAACCTGTCGAGGTTCATGACCTTGTCCCATGCCCTGATGAAGTCTGAGATGAACATTTTTTCTCCATCATCGGCAGCGTAGACCTCGGCAACGCTCCTCAGCTCGTCATGGTGACCGAATATCAAATCCACCCTGCTTGCCACCCACTTTCTCTCTCCAGTTTTTCTGTCGAATCCCTCGAACAGGTATCTGTGCTGATCCTTCGCCCTCCACTCCACGCCCATGTCCAGCAGGTTCACGAAAAAGTCGTTTGTGAGAGTTTCTGGCTTGGAAGTGAGGACGCCATGGTTAGTGTATTCATAAACGGCCCCGAGCACTCTCAGGCCACCAACGAGCACAACCATCTCGGTTACCGTGAGTTTCAGGAGGTGGGCTTTATCCACGAGGAAGTACTCGGGTGTTGTGTAAACGTCAGCTTCATCTATAGTCTCAGGGTATCTGAAGTAGTTCCTGAACCCATCTGCAAATGGCTCGATCATCTCGTAGAACTCCACCTCAACCTGCTCCTGTGTGGCGTCAACCCTACCGGGAGTGAACGGAACGTGCACGTCATATCCAGCCTTCTTTGCAGCAACCTCCACGGCGGCACACCCTCCGAGGACTATGAGGTCTGCGAGGGAAACCCTCTTACCCCCGCCCTTTCTCTCCTGCTCCTCGTTGAACTCCTGCTGGATTTTCTCGAGTTTGGAGATTATTCTTTCAAGATCCTCCGGGTGGTTCACTTCCCACGTCTTCATCGGGTGCAGCCTTATCCTCGCTCCGTTGGCTCCACCCCTCCTGTCGGAGTTCCTGTAGCTCGCAGCAGAGGACCATGCCGTGTAGACGAGCTGGGATATGCTTATCCCCGACTCGAGGATCTGTCTCTTCAGCCATTCAATGTTCCCCTTATCTATGAGCTCGTAATCTCTTTCTGGAAGAGGGTCCTGCCATATGAAGTCCTCTCCAGGCACATACGGCCCAGCGTAACATCTCTTCGGCCCCATGTCCCTGTGCGTCAGCTTGAACCATGCCCTTGCAAAGGCTCTCTCAAATTCCTCGGGGTTTTCAAGGAACTTCCTTGCTATCTTGGCGTACTTCTCGTCGTACCTCAACGCCAGATCTGCTGTGAGCATTCTCGGCCTGTGTCTTTTATTGGGGTCGTGGGCATCGGGAATTATTTCGGGAGCGTCCTTGGCCACCCACTGAACCTTTCCTGCCGGGCTGGTCTCTATTTCCCACTCATAGTCAAAAAGCAGTTTGAGGTACATGATCGCGAACTTTGTTGGCGTTGGTGACCATGTAAGCTCAAAGCCGGATGTGAATGTGTCGGGCCCCTTTCCTGTCTTGTAGTCAAACTTCCAGCCAAGCCCCTGATACTCCACAGGCGACGAGCTCGGATCTGGGCCGAGGTATCTGTCCGGGGCTGCGCCATGACACTTTCCGAAAGAGTGGCCGCCTGCAATCAGAGCCACAGTCTCTTCATCGTTCATTCCCATCTTGGCAAAAACCGCCCTTATCTCCTGAGCCGAAAGCTTCGGATCTGGAACCCCCATAGGCCCTGCGGGGTTAACGTATATCAGCCCCATCTCGGTCGAGGCGTATGGTCTCTTTAGCTTGCCCTCCTCGTACCTTTTCTCTCCTGTCAGCATTTCCTCCTCTTCTCCCCAGTCCGGGCTCTCGTCTGGTTCGTATATATCTTCCCTGCCGAGCCCGAACCCGAGGATCTTCACGCCCATGTCCTCAAGGGCGATCGTGCCTGCGAGGATTATCAGGTCAGCCCATGACAATCTTCTTCCATACTTCTTCTTCACCGGCCAGAGAAGCCTTATCGCCTTGTCGAGGTTTATGTTGTCCGGCCAGTCTATCCTTGGCGGAAAGCGAATGCTGCCATCTCTCGCACCCCCTCTTCCATCAAAAATCCTGTAGCTACCAGCACTGTGCCAGGCGAGCCTTATGAACAGCGGCCCGTAATGTCCAAAGTCTGCTGGCCACCAGTCCTGAGAGTCTCTCATAAGCTTTTTGAGATCCTCGATTACTGCATGGACATCAAGCTCTTCGACCTCTCTGATGTAGTCATAGCTCTCCCCGTAGGGGTTTGCACCGGGCTGATTCTGCCTCAGAATTTTTAGGTTCAGCCTGTTTGG
>NZ_JBPLZQ010000098.1:0-16192 GCF_054018175.1 Geoglobus sp. | reverse complement strand
GAAGGGTTCTGCAGGTTCACTGCCACGAAAGACCGATGCACTCAGAAACGGAGGCAGTAATGAGGTTGAACCACGCCGGGGCTGGGACTTGAACCCAGGAGCCCGAAGCGGGCACCGGCTCTCAAGGCCGGCGCAGTGCCTCTCTGCAACCCCGGCACATGTGCCTCAGAATCAGCTCGGCATTGCGTCCGGCCCCTGTGTCCGGACCACACATCCGCTTCACGTATTCCGTCCGGGCGTGTGTTTATGAAAGTTTTGGTGCAGGCGCTCATGGCAGTTAGAAATCAGAAATGCAGGCACGACGTAAAGTCGTGCCAGTATTTGCATCAGGACGCGCATTCCTGACATCACCAAGGTAGCTAAACAACCCCTTCTTTCCGGAGATCTTCAAGTTCCTTTTCGTCGATGTCAAGCAGTTTGCCGTAGATGTAGCTGTTGTCAGCACCTACCGGTCTGCAGAGCCACTTTAGCCTTGGGGGAGTTTCGCTCATTTTGGCAGGAGTCCCCTGGACGAGGAGCTCTCCGTAATCCCTGTCCATGAACCTGACCAGCGCCCCCCTCTCGAACCAGTGGCCAAAGCTGAGAGTTTCAATCGGCTTCAGAACTTCTCCCGCCACAGTAACACCCTCTCCACGGTACGAGAGCCAGATATTCAGAATCTCATCTCTCGTGTGTCGCATTGTGAACTTCTCGATCTCTCTTGTCATCGGAATCCAGTTTTCAGGATTCGTTCTGTCTTTTATCGTGGGGTACTTCTCGACCAGATCCTCCCTCCCGATTATCCTGCACAGGGCTCTCCAGTTGGGGTCGGTGTAGCCCGCTATGAACACCATTCCGTCCTTCGCCCTGAAGTAGTTGTACGCGAATGCAGCCGGCTCGAAGTTGCCACTCCTCTCTATTACCCTGCCTGTCAGGTGGTAGAACTGGAGCGCATAGTTGTTGAGACACATCAGCGCTTCAGCCGGACTTATGTCTATGAACTGTCCCTCACCGCTGAGGTCTCTGAAAACAAGGGCAGCCATTATCGAAACAGCGGCAAACGCCCCTCCTGCATACCACCCCATCCAGTTGCCCATCTTCGTCGGAACTCTCGTGTGATCTGGAAATTCGTCGTACTCTTCCGGTATTCCCGTCGTGTATGCAAAGCCGCTCATGGCCTGGGCTATAACATCGTAGTCGCCAAATCCGGCAGATCCGGCGACTTCGGACAATTTTCCCCTGTGTCCGTGAGTGTGAATGGCGCAGTAGATCAGACCGGAATTCAACTTACTCAGCTGCTCATAGCCCATGTCGAGCCCGTCCATGTATCCGGGAGGGAACGTCTCTATCAGCACGTCACTTTTCTCCACGAGCCTCCTCAGGATCTCCCTTCCCTTCTCGCTCTCGATGTTCAGGGTGATGTGATACTTGTTTCTTCCCTCCACTATGTACGGTATTCCCGTTCCAGAGATCCTCAGGTTTTCCGGAGTCATTTTTCTCGACACATCTCCGCCCGGCGGTTCAACCCTTATCACCTCAGCGCCAAATTCAGATAGCAGCGAGGATGCGAACAGTCCCGCAAAGCTGCCGTAACTGAGGTCCAGCACTCTGACACCCTCAAGAGCTTCGGGTTTTTTAACCGACCTTTTCGGATCCGTCAGTTCTCTCGCAAAGTCCGTCCACACCTTCTCTTCCGCCATTCCTGTCACCTCAGTACAGGGTCTTCTCCTCCTTTCCGCCTGGAGGAGCCGTTGTGGGAATGCTCGAGTCCCACTTACCCACGACGCCCTTCCTGTAAAGCTCCTCCAGCTCGTCCTCTGAAATTCCAAGGATCCTTCTGAAGACGTGCTCGTTGTCAAAGCCCACCGGCCTCATGCTCCACCTTATGCTCCCGGGAGTCTTGCTGAGGTGGAGTGCGAACGGGTAGCACAGGTCCTCGTATATCGGGTCGAAGTACTTCCAGACGGCCCTCCTCTCGTTGAAATGCTCGTCCGAGTGTATTCTTGCAGAGTTCATCACCTCTGCAGCAGCAAAGCCGTTTTCCATTCCCGCTCTGATGATTTCCTGGACCTTCATGCCAGCTGCCCATTTCTCAATGGCGTCATATATTCTCTCGGAGTTCTCGATTCTCGCTTCGTACTCTGAGAACTCGAGGAGGTCCTCCCTTCCCATTGTTCTGCACAGTGCTGTGTACTCGTCCTCCCTGAATGCTGCAATTGCCACAAAACCGTCCTCACACTTGACTATGCAGGACGGAACGACTGCAGGATCCCTGTTTCCGTACCTCCTTCTGTTGTTTTTGGTTATGCCCATGTACGCCCAAGTCCAGTCCATCACCCTCAAAAGAACCTCTGCCTGACTCATGTCAATGAACTGGCCTTTTCCACTTCTGTTTCTCCAGAACAGGGCAACGAGTGTTGCAAATGCCGCTATGGTTCCGCTCAGGAAGTCACCTATCCAGGCCTGAGACTTCACGGGTATTGCGTCATCGAATCCGGTTATCTCCGCAAGACCTGTGATCCCCTGAGCATACGCGTCGTAGCTCGGTCGTTCCCACAGCTCTCCCCAGTTTCCGAATCCCTGCATGCTGACGTAGATGAGTCCGGGATTTACTTCTCTGAGCTGTCTGTAACCGATACCCCATCTGTCAAATGTCCCGGGTTTGAAGTTCTCCATTAACACATCGCTGCTGGCCGCAAGCTGTCGGATAAGTTCCCTTCCCTCCTCCTTCCTCAGGTCGACAGCAATGAAGTATTTGTTGGCGTTGCAGCACATCATCCCGGGAGAGATGTTTCTGGGAAAGACGCCTCCCGGGGAGACGAGTCTCACGAGTGTGTCCCCACTGCCCGGCAGTTCCACGTGTATGACCTCGGCACCGAGCTGTGCAAGTATCGTGGCTGCCCACGGTCCGTAGATTATCCTGGTTATGTCCAGCACTCTAACCCCTTCAAGAGCACTTTTCCTCATGTTTAATTATTTGAAAATCAGCTGACTTAACATTTTCGAACACCTTACGAGGTGCTGCAAGACATCGGGAGGTTTCATTGGCACCGCGTTCACCCTTTCAATTTCGAGACATGCCTGGGTAGTTTTTCCGTAGAAATAGTGGGTGCAAAAATGGAAAAAACGTGTTATCAGTCTCCTGCAGATGGAATCAGGGATGACAGCCAGCCGATGTAGTCCGAAACTGACCTCGTCTGGATCCACACCTTCCCGCTGCCCCTGAACTTCGCCACGAGACCCTCGCCACTGAGCAGCGTTGCCTTCAGCCCACCTGCCTTGGAAATCGTGAAGTCCAGCCCCTCTTCGAATGCAACTATGTGTCCGGTGTCCACCAACAGCTCTCCATTCACCATTACTTCCTCAATTCCGCCGAATGACGACAGAAAAACGTCACCGCTCCCAGCAATTTTGAGGAGGATCAGTCCTTCACCGGCAAAGAATGATCTCGCTCCACCCCACTTGCTTTCGATGTTCAGCTCGGGTGATCCTGCAAGAAACGCCCCGCTCTGGGCGTAAAGTGTTCCTCTGACCTCAACCCGGGTTATGTCTCCCTGGTACGGTGGTGCCAGTCCGAGAACGGCACCGTTTTTTTCGGCGACGAAGCGATTCACGAAAAACGACTCGCCACCAATTATCCTCCTGATCCCTCCGAAAAGTCCGCCCTTCACTTCTGTCTTCAGCTTAACCCCATCCATGAAAACCATCGCTCCCGTTTCAGCAATGACCTCTTCACCTTCATCCATCACGAGCCTGAGCAGAGCGTAGCTCGGCCTGGACAGAATTTCGTGCTTCATGATACCTCTCCGCGGTGGAAGTATTTTAACCTCTCGTGGTAACTCAGTGCATGGAGTCGATGAGGCTGAGAGATCTGATGAATAGGATTCGGGAAAAGTACGGGGACCTCGACAGACGATCTGGCTCGCTTTTCCTGCTCGCCGTATTCTTTGAAGAGGCTGGCGAGCTTGCGGAAGCTGTGAGAAAAAATAGCACCGACGATATCCAGGAAGAACTCGCAGACTGTCTTTTCGTTATCCTGAGCATCGCCAACTACTACGGGATTGACGTCGAGAAAACGCTGGTGGGGAAGTACCTCGACGGAGATCCGTCATCGGGATGGGACCTTCCTTTTTAGCCTGTCCACCACAGTCTTTTTTTTCTCGATCGCCTTCTGGAATGCCTCGTCGATCCTTTCCCTCATTTCGTCGAAGTTCTCCGGCTTTTCCTCTCCAACGAGCTTTTTTATCGGTGTGTACGCGGACTCCCTGAACCTCGGCCTGAGGGGCACGGCTTTACCATTCTCCACAGAGTACGCACCGCTTCCACTTTCCACCCACCCGACCACGTCGGCATTCACACCTGCCCCCCTGATCGTCTCCACGATCTCACTGGCGTATTCTTCCGGGCATATGACCATGAGGGAGTCTATCGATACACCCATGAAATCTATTTCGAGCTCTTCGAGCATTTTGAGCACTCTCGCGTTGATCAGCTTTCTTATCTTCTCCACGTCGAAGTAGAGCGCGGTTCCGGACGCCCTGGATATTTCCTCGGCATCCCCCCTTATTCCGCCGTTCGTAACGTCTGACATTGCGTGAATCTTTCTGACGAGGTCTGAGGATATCAGGGACCTCGCCGCGAATATGAAGTCCAGGTTCACGGTCTCCTCGACGACCTCGTGCATTCCGTAGTATATCGCAGCCGTGGCAACAGTACCTCCACCAGCACCCTCGGTCAGGATGATGACGTCTCCCCGCTCTGCGTTCCTCCTGGGTGTTATGTACTTAGAAACGCCCACACATCCCACTGCTCCGGTCATTCTCTCTCCTATGACCATGTCCCCACCTATCCTGAGAGTGCTGCCTGCAACGAGTGGAACGCCTGTGAGCTCGCTGACCGCAGTAATCCCGGCGAGGTGGTCGAATATCTTGGAAACGTCCCCATCGTCGGCAATGTGTATGTCGGAGAAGAGAGCAACCGGCTCGGACCCCATAACGAGGACGTCCCTCATCGCTGCCCTTGTGACGTGAAAGCCCGCTATGAACGGAAATTCGCTCAGCCTCGAGTGGATTCCGTCGATCGCGACGGATATGTAGTGGTCCCCGGCCTTCACCACTCCGGCATCGTCCAGGTCTTTCGAGCTAACCACCGCATCACCGCACATTTCGGCGATCTTCGAGTGCACGTAGAAATCACCGAGTCCCCTGCTTCCAACTCCGAACTTCCCCATCGTGACTCCAGTTCTGTGGTAGTCGAGGAGGTAGCTCGTTTTTGAGTAGGCGTTCTTCACCTCCTCTACTACAGCCTCCGCGAGTTTTCTCGCGTAGTTCTCGTCCACATCCTTGAACTCCATTATTCTCTCTGCAAGCCGCTCGACGAGACGTTCGTCACCCATGTGCCTTCTTGCGTAGCCTTCCAGGTCCATCCAATCACCTCTGCAGGACGATCAGGCCTGCGACGATCAGCAGCGTTCCTACGAACACGTTCGTGTAGTCGAAGTTCTCCCTCAGCAGCACGGCGGAGAACACTATTGTGAACAGCGGGTATATTGAGGTAATCGGCACGGTTTTTGCTGCACCGATTTTCTGCAGAGCCATGAAGTAGACGACCATGGCGATTCCGCCTGCTATCGCTCCTGCAGCCATCAGCATGGTAACGCTCCTCGGACTGAAGTCCTGGGGCTTGAGACCCCCTGTCAGCAGAACAACGATGGCCATAACGAGGATCGCACCAACGCTCCTCACGAGTATCGCGGTGTATATGGATATTCCACTCGCAAGGGCGGTTTTATCCAGAACCGGAACAAAACCCCACATGAGTGCTGACAGTATGGCAAGAACAACCCCGTTCACGACAATCTCCTCCTGAACTCGTACATGAATATCGCCGAAGCGCACGAGAGGTTGAGACTCTCAGCCCTCCCGTACGACGGGATGCTCACGATCTCGTCGCACTGCTTTCTGACCGGTCTCGATATCCCCTCGTCCTCACCTCCAATAACTATGGCGAGCGGTGGATCCATGAATGCACTGCCCATGTCCTTTCCACCGAGTTCGGCCCCTATGACGTGGAATCCCAGCTTTTTCAAACTTTTGACAGTGTTCGCGAGGTTTGAGACTCTCGCGATGTCTGCATGAAGGGCGGTACCTGCAGACACCTTCACCACGGTCTCGTTTACCTGTGCACTTCGCCTCTTAGGTATAACTATCCCTGAGCACCCAAAGAAAACGGCGTTCCTTATAACCGACCCGAGATTCTGGGGGTCCTGGACCGAGTCGAGCAGGAGCAGGAAGCCACCACTCCTGAGCGCTTTTTCTGCAACATAGTCCAGATCCTTGTACTTCACAGGCGAGATATCTGCTTCTATTCTCGACTCAAGTCTTTTCAGACCGACTGCGGGAATGCCGAGCTTCTTGGCCTGCCTCAGTATGTCCTCGATCCTCTTCGACTTGTGGGAGACGTCGTAGTAAATCCTGTTGACCTTCCCGGCTCTCAGCGCTTCTGATACGCTGTTCACCCCTGACACTCGCATGAAGTGTTTTTACTCCAGCGGATATATATGGCTACTCCCTGATGTATATCCTGCCAGATCTCCTCGTTATGTTGTCGACGAGCTTGAGAACGAAGTCCACGGCGTCTATCTCGCCAACCTTCTCGAGATCTATCCAGGCCACATCCGCTGCATCGCTCGATGCCCTCGGGGTCCCGTTAATTTCGGCAAAAAAATCTATGACGATGTAGTGGTACTCCACGTTTCTGTTCTCGTCGTAGAATATCTCGTCAGTAACGCAGGCCACGTCCTTAACCACGACCTCCACACCGAGCTCCTCAAGGATCTCCCTTTTAAGCGCATCCTCGAGTGTCTCGCCAGTCCTGACGAGGCCCCCAGGGACGGACCACTTCCCCCTGTTCGGCTCGTTGGCCCTCTTGACAAGCAGAATCTTTCCGTCCCTGACCACCACGGCTCCAACTCCCACAAGGGGTTTTTCCGGGTACCTCCTCATCATATCACCGTCGCGAGGGCGATTGCCCTAACAAATCCTTCCACACTCTGGCTCCGGCTCGTGTCGACCACTTTGTAAGGAAGTCCACAGTAGACCGCTCCGTATTCCCTACCTGCCCCGAGGTAGCACATGCTCCTGAATATCAGATTTCCGCTTATTCCGTCGGGAGCTATTACAATATCCCTCTCAACAGCGTCCTCTATTCTGATTTCGAAATTCTCCCCTCCAGACAGCTTTGCGGTCAGTTCCGCGAGTGCAAGGCTCTCATCAATCAGCGGACTTCTTCCCACGTCACCGTACCTTCCACCTGCGAGGATTGCCACGCTGCCACCCATTCCGAGGGTCTTTGCGAGGGCCCTGGCGTGTGCTACAATCCTTAGCTTCTCCTCGACACTCCAGCCCTCGTCAACACCCACGGGGGCGAGCAGGAACAGTTTGCCTCTGGCCGTTTCCAGGACTGCAATTCTTGATGGCTCGTACTCCCTTCTCACGATTTCGAGTAACTTTGACGCCCTCCCCGTACCTCTAACGACTGCGTCGACCTCGCCTTCTTTTACGATTCCGAGCAGCTCCTTTTCCGTGTTTTCGCCCTCGTCCACAACAACGACATCTGCAAATTCCTCCGCGATTTTTGCGGCACGCTTTACCCTCTCCTCGCTCGTTTCGTCAAACCTGTAGAGTCCTATCGCAACCCTCTTCCTCCTGAGTTTGCTCCTGATGATGTCGTTCAGGTAGATCACGCCAGACCCACCTTCGACAGTATGCCGTCCATCACATACTCCACGCTGATGGCCGCGAGCAGAATGGCCATGACCCTCGCAATTATGTCTGAACCGCTCTTGCCGAGAACCCTCATGAGCGTCACCGCGTAGATGTGGGTGAGCCGCACTATCGCATAAACGAGCAGCACTGCGATAACGATCAGAAGCTTTCCAACGAGGTCGGCGCTCGATGAGAGCACGACAACAGCGGTAATTGCTCCGGGGCCACTGTACAGGGGTAGTGCAAGGGGAAACACTGCTATTGAGTCTATTTCTGCACTCATCTTGCCCTTCTCTTCGTAGTATTCCCTCGACTTCCTGCCGAAGAGGATGTCTATGGAGATTATGAACATCATCAGCCCGCCCGCGATCTTCAGGGCCTCTATTGAGATTGAGAAGAACTCCATCACGGCCCATCCAGCGAAAACGAATACGAGAAGGATGATGGTGGCGATTGCAGTTGCTTTTTTGGATATCCGGTCTATCAGCTCTTTGCTGAGACTCTCAGTCAGTGCTATGAAAGTGGGTATGTTTCCCGGAGGGTCAACTATTATGAAGAGCGTCGTAAATGCGGTGAAAAAAAAGCTGAGGGGATCGTTCATACATTATCCCTCGCCGCTTTAATGTTCTCCAGAAGCCTGATGGCATGTTCCTGAGACGGAAAGCTGAACAGCCCGCAGTCTGGACCTATGTACTTCAGCCTGTCCTCAAAAAGTTTCACAGCTTTCTCAATTCTCGATTTTATTCTGGATGGAGATTCTATCTCGTCTATTGCCCTCATCACTCCTTCGTGGTCACCCCACACGTTAACGCCGTGCTTCGAGTTGTACTCGGCGATTATGCCGTCTATGTCGCTCCTGCCAATCCCGACTCGCAGGAACTTCTCGTGGCTCTCGAGGTCCTCTCTGTCCACGAAGTCCATGACCTTCTCGTCTCTTGCCGACTCGATTCCCACAACATTGATGCTCTCCACATCGAGTATCTCCGTGTAGAACAGAGGAGAGTGGAGGTGTATCTGAACGTCTCCGCTGAAATCGATCTTCTCGTATGCGAGCTGTATCTGATCCCTGGTTGGCTGCAGCTCGGGATTTGTTCCGAGACTCGGTTCATCGAGGCTTATGCACTTAACCACGCTGTCATCAAGATTTTCCACGAACCTCGATACTGACTCGCCTATTCTCTCAAGAGCGTCGTCGTAGATCACGGGTCCGAATTCCCTGTAGTACAGCTCAAATGGCCCGGTTATGCAGACCCTCATTGCAGAAACATCCATTTCGAGCAGGGCCTCAACCTCTCGAATCACGGCGTGCTCCCTCTTGATCACGTAAACGTCTTCCTGAAGCTCCGGATTCTTTATCAGGCTGAGAAACATCTCGTTCATGTCCCTGAACTGGGGATAGGTCGGCAGCTCAACTCCCGCGTTGACCTTCATGAGAAACGCTCTCTTCACCATCTCTGCGTACTCTTTCGTGTGCACGTTTTCGTTTACCCATTCCCTCGTTATTCCCTGCGGAAGGGGAAAACTGCCGATATCGTCAAATATCACCTTTCCACCTCCCTGCTGCTTTTAATATCCATAATCAGAGCCCATGAAACTTTGGCATCGAGCGTATCCTCGTTGAGCTCTATCGTGTCCTCGGAATTCCACACGAGCTCGAAAAACTCTTTGGCACGTTTCGCGAGCTCTGGGTTTTCAGCATAGACTCCAATTTCGTAGTTCTCGTACAGCCCGGTCTGGGATAGGTTAGCTGTGGTAACGAGGACCTCTCTCTCGTCCACGACCAGCATCTTGGCGTGTATGTTGTCGTTCAGTCTCACGCTTCCCGGTGGGAACATCTCGAGGAACCTCTTCAGGGTGAAGTACTGCTTCTTGTCCTCCTGAACTTCTTCTACGCTCCTGTAAACATCTCTCCTGTAGCTCGGCCAGGTGATGATTCTGAACTTTATTCCCCTGCTCATCAAAGGCTGAAGCTCGGCGGTGAGCCAGTCGGTGTAGTATATATGAGGAGAGGTAATCAGTATCTCTTTTTCAGCCCTCTGTATCATTTCCTTCATTTTTGCAAGCAGATCTCCACTCCACGGTGGATTTTTAACGACTTCATGCTTTTTCAGCCTTTTCTCCAGTCTGGTGGAGTATATGAAGAGCGCAGAGAACGCGATGATCGTAAGACCCGCGCCCATTACGTTGAACAGGAAGAAGTTGGGGACTTCCGAGAACGACACGTAAACGTGGATCTGGTTGGGTGGGTTGACGTAGTCCCACTCCAGGCTGTCGATCCTGTTGAGCGACTTGTAGTTGAACTTCGTATTCGAGGACGTGCTCATAATATTGTAGTTCTTGAATATGCTGTCCGGAAACTTGAGCTCTATCAGGAACCTCTCGACGTCGAGTCCAAAGTCCCTGAAATACGACGGAAACTCGTATGCCCTGAATGCGTGAACTCCGTTGCCGAGATCCTCCACGGGGTGATTTATACTCCTCTTAATCGTGAGCTGGTACTCCTCGAAGGGTGTGAGAGTTTTTGTTACCCTTATCATCGTGTACTCTCTCCCGTCCTCCCCCACAACATCAGACACCTTGACGTAGCCGGACGGGAGGTCCTTGACCTCGGTTATTTCCGCGTCTCCGGTCTTGGGTATCATCAGGTAAAAGTCCAGAACCTCAATCTTCTCCTCATTTGTGTTTTTAAACCGGAGGTAAAATGTGTCGTCCATCCTCTCGAGGGACTTCATGGTGTACTCTACTTCAGCGTGGACCGTTATGTTCTGCGCGTTTGCCGTTCCGATGAACAACAGCAGCGCAGCTAACAGTGTGATTCCACTCGCAATCAGTCGCACAGTTCTGAAGTCGAGGATGTGGTTTTTAAATGTTTATATCCCGTGGCAGCAATAACTGCAGGTGTATGTCGACGGAGGATCGAGTCCTCTCTTCTCGTGGCACTCTATGCACTCACTCACGGTGTAGCTCGTGTCGTTGAGTTTCACCTCGGGAAGACTCGAGTAATTTCCGAGGAACCTCACCATTTCCATTATTTCGAATTTTCCAATGAACACCGTGTAGTTCTCGCCAGTCTTCACGACCGCAGTTGGAGTCCCGAAGAATCCAGTTTTTTCCTTTACCGCCAGTGCCAGTGCCTTGCTCTCGTTTGTACAGTTGGCAAAGAACTGAACATTGCATATATCGAATTCAATGCTGGTGTTGTTCGCGAGGTAGTCTATGAGGGGCTCCACCGCCTGGCAGTTCGGACACCTCGGGTGGTAAAAGTAGTACACAACCGGCTCGGCGGTTTCATGTGTTCTTTCAACACCTTCGGGAGTTTTAATGGTGGAGTTGCCTTCAACCGTTTTATCAGGCTGGGCAGTTGGTTTAACATCTCCATTCTCCGCGTTGATGCAGCCCGAGATTGCGATCACGGAGATTATCCCCAGCAGGAGCACGAGTCGCTTCACACGGGAACTTATGTCGGGTGAAATTAAAAATGTATCGTGTTCTATCGGAAAATTTTTTTTCTTTCATGTCCAGCTTGCAATCGGAATGAAAAGAATTGAAAGAGATCTGATCGGTTACGTCATCGTGATCACTTCGATCGCAGTTGCACTTGTAGTCGAGAAACTGCTGGTGCTTTCCGTGATACCTCTCATACTGTACCTGTTTCCGGCCAGGATGTCCGTGAGGGTGAGAGCGTCAGACTTCAGAAGGCCGATATATGTTGGCGACGATGTCACGATTGCTGCCGAGTTCATCGCGTACGGATTTGGTTACCTGAAACTGAAGTGCGAGGTTGACGGGCTGGTGGACATTACCCAAGGCAGCCAGACTGCCGGAGGGTTCGTTCCGGGAGTCAGGACGTTCAGGAGTTGGTTCAGGGGAAAGGCAGTGAAAAGGGGTAAGGTAAACTTCGGCAGAATATCCTGCACGTCTGAAGACGTTTTTCTGCTCAAGGCAGTCGAATGGGATCTCGATCTGGGCCTTTCCTGCGAGGTTAAGGTCAGGGTGCGAAAGGTCAGAAAGGTCAAAACTAAGAGGGTTTTTGCTAAAACCCCCCTTCCAGATGTTGACGTGTCCAAGATAGGCGTTCCCGGGACTGACTTCAGGGAGATAAGGTCTTACAGGCCGGGTGACCCGATCAAGTTCATAAACTGGAAGGCGAGTGCAAGAAAGGGGGAGGTGCTGGTCAACGAATTCGAGGTGGAGGGAAAAAGGACGGTGTGGTTCGTCGTGAACACCTCGGCTCATGAGTTCTTCGAGAGGGAATACCTCGAAAACGCCCTCTCTGCTGCAGCGTCCCTGTGTCATTACTTTGTGAGGAGGGGTCACAAGGTTGCGCTCACGCTGACTGGGGATAAGACTACGATTTACCCGGATGTCGGAAGAAGGCAGTTTTACAGAATCGTCAGAGAGCTTACAGTCGCAGAAAAAGGCAAAAGCGCTCCGCTTGACTCAATAATGGAAACCAAGAAGATGATGATGTACCACATGCCTTATGTCATCTACATAACGTCGATTCACGACGACGGCAGGGTCGTTTCGGAGCTCATGAAATCGGGGATTCCCGTGAAGCAGATGGTGGTGGAGGACAGAGAGTACTCGCACTGGCTCGCGAGGGCTGTGAAGAAGGTTGCGCTCAGGAACAGGCTAAGTGGTGGGGCAGAGGTGGTACGGGATATCATTGCGGTGAGAGCATGAGCTATCGGATCACATCTCTCGTGCTTTCGGCAGTCGCTGGCGTCATCGCAGTTCAGACAGCCACCTCCACAGGCCTGTTCAGGATCCTCGCCATGCTGATCCCACAGGAACTCGTTTACGTCGTCGTAGCCATACCATTGATCTCCTTTCTGCTCGGCAGGAAGGTTTTCGGTACAAGCTATCTTGCCCTGCTGATTCTGATCGCCCTTACACCCATGCTGCCGGATTCGGAGGTCTTCGAGGGGGTGGTGGATTCCCTGTATTACTTGGGCTTTAAAGACCTCTCGAGAACCCTGCTCGACATCTTTCATCTGAGGGATGTGTATCTCCAGCTCTTTCTGATATCCTCCCTCTACATCGTCTCTTCGTACTTGGAGAGAATCGAGGAGTATGGCAAAAAACTCCGCAGCGAGGGATACGCTTTCTCTCTCCATCCAACGATGCTGGCTCTCGTGGCGGTGCTCTCCGCGCTGTACACTCTCCCGGCAGACTGGGCAGATCTGAGCCTTCCCGGGGATTACCTCTACGGTATTGCCGGAGCGCTTCTGCTCGTAGTGGCCATCTCGGTAATGTGGTGGTCGAGATGAGAAAAGAGATCGCTGCTGCAGCTGCAATTGCATCCATCATCCTTCTTTCGTCATTTCTGAGCCACGTAGACTTCAGCAACACCGGATTTGAGGGGCTCATTGGGGAGGGCGTATTCCAGAAGGAGTACGACACCGAATACAGGAACGTCAGCATTTCCATGGAGGAGGTGAGCCTGGCCAGCAACTCCAACCCTCCGTGTGTGCCGTTATTCGTTGTTTCCGGCCTTGACGAGGAGCATTACAGACTCAGGACCGGCATTTCCTCGGAGTACAGAGACGGAAAGTGGGTGCTGGACGTCCTGGAATACAGCGACCCCATGGGCGTCACCTACGGAAAGGTGTTCTCGGTAACTCCCATCGTCGAGCTTGACGGAAACATCCCGGTTGTGAAGGACACCGTCGCTGTGTCCATCCCCGCAGGTTACAACTCTTCCGCTGGCCTCTTCAGCGCGGAAGGTGTCGGAGAGAGTTACTACGGGGTCTATGTCAGCACCTCTGACACCTCAGGCAAAGCCGGAGCGGTGAAGCTTGCATCCATTGACATCGAGGAGTGGAAAATGGAGGAAATCAGGAAGCTGGCGAGAAAGATAACTGAAAACGCCACAAGTGACTACGAAAGGCTGAAGATGATCGAGAGGTACCTTCAGAGTCACTACCGGTACTCACCGGACTACAACCGCTCTGCAGACCCGATCTACGACTTCCTGTTCGTCGAAAGAAAGGGAGTGTGCACACACTTCGCGTCGGCATTCATGGCCCTCGCCACGAGTCTGGACATACCTGTCAGAGCAGTTTTCGGCTATCTTGCTAAGCCAACTTCATCATCCCAGGTCGTATACTCCTGTCAGTCTCACATGTGGGTCGAGGCGATGGTTGAAGGTAGGTGGGTGGAATTTGACCCGACACCACCGGCGAGGAGCAAAATTCCGACGGTTACGGAGATAACCGAATGGGACGCTGAAATCGTGAAGGGCGAGAACGTGAGCGTGGCCGGGAGAGTTACTCTGAAGGACGGACGCCGTGTGGAGGATGGGTTCGTTGAGGTTTACCTGAAAAAGAACAAGAGCTCGGATGACGGTGTGCTTCTCGGTATAGCGAGAATAAGCGACGGATACTTCAGAATCAGTGCAAGGGTCAGCGAGAGTGGGACGTACAGCATTGTTGCCCACTACACCGGCAGTCTGCTCTACAGTGACTCGTGGAGTGACCCTGAGGTCAGGGTTTACACGCTGCCGGTAATAGTGGTAAACCTGCCCGATTTCGTCCCGGAGAACTTCACTCTGAGAGGTTCAGTTCTGGACGACGGTGGAGCGGGCATTGCAAACAAAACGGTTATCGTCGAGGTGGATGGGAGAAAAATCTCCCTGATAACCGACGCGGATGGGAAATTCGCGATACCTCTCTCGCTCACTCCCGGGAAGCATCATGTCGTCATAACATCCACAAAGGAGATGCTGTACGCTGAAAGAGTTCTTGAAAGGACGGTAGTTGCTGGATCCTTCAGAATGGTGCTTTACAACACGACCCTCGTTGCCGGAGAGCCCAATACTGTCAGGGTCGGGGTCTATTTCAACGGACAGCCGTACACCGGGACAATTTACGTGAACGGCACTCCTGTTAGGGCTGAAAACGGCATCGCAGAGTTTGAGATCGCTCCAGAAAGCCCCGGCAGGATGGCGATCAACGTCTCCACAGGCAGCTACTGGCAGACGGTTCATGCTGTGGCAAAGCTCAGGGTGAGCTTCGACGTCAGGCAGGACGGCGATAAGCTCAGAATAGGGGTAACGGACTCGCTGGGAGATCCGGTAAGCGGGGTAGTTTACGTGAACGGGGTCCCGGTCACACTGAAAGATGGAGTGGCGATGGTGAAGGCGGAGGGTGGTGAGTTCAGAATAGAGTATCGCGGAGACGGAGAGCACCTGCCCTCGAGCGTGACGTACAGAATCGAGCGCCCCTGGTTCCTGATCGTCATCCCCATAGTCGCCGCACTTGGAGTGGTTTTTTATGTGAGGATGCCAAAGCTCAGCGTGGAGGTTGTGAAGGAGTACCCTGACATGCCCAACGTATGGAGGGTTGGGGAGGAGATAGAGGTCAGGGTAAGGAGCAGCCTTCCACATGTTGTTTCAGCAAACGGGAAGGTTTTTGACGGGAAGGTGAAGTTTGAGATGCCGGGAGAGTATGAAATCGTGGTTAAGGCCGTTAACGGTGGAAGTGTCAGAAAGGAGCAGTCGATCCCGGTCAGGATCGTTAATGACTATGGTGAGGCAGTCGAACAGGTCTTCAGGATGTTCGAGGAGGACGTTATGAGAGCGAGGGGGATTGACTGCAGTTCCCTGACGGCAAGGGAGCTTATGGAGATGCTCAATGTCAGGAGTGACGATCTGCTGAAACTCTTCGAGTTGTACGAGTACGCCGGAAAGCGGGGTTATGAAAGGAAGGATTTCGTTGCGGCTTTCGAGATTTACAGCAGGTTGCGGAGGGATGTGCTGTGAAGGTGCCTGTGGCAATCGCGGTGACGGCGTTTCTCGCGTTCAGGTACTACACCACCGGAGATTACATGCCCATCGCAGTCTTTTTATCTGCTTACGCTCTTTACGAGGTTTCGTCCAGAACAGGACCGCTCAGAATTCTGAAACCTGCTGCCATCATGCTCATGTCTACAGTCACCATGAAATCTGCACTCGAATACCTCGGCCTTTCCGCTGATCTGTTCGTGTACACGCTCTCAACCGGAATCGCTCTCGCTCTGGGCACCCAGGACATGAAGCACCGCCACCACCTCGCCCTGATCGGTAGCGGAATTGCGACGCTCTCGGTACTGATCATACCTGAAGGAACGCCGCTGTCAGCGTACAGGCTCCCTGCCCTTCTCTCGCTCTCCGTCTTGACCATAACCTCTGCCCTACCCGTAGTTTCGGAGAGGTTCGAGTTCCTGATCGGAGAGAGGGCAGTGCTGGTAATCCTCGCGGCCGTGGTCGGGGTGTACCACACCGCCTTAAGAAGTGCGCTGATGCCAGGCCTGAGGAACCTCGTGGACTGGTTGATAGTCGCAGGATCGCTGATCTACTTCCTCGGAAGGCTGAGGCTCGAGATTGAAGAAGAGGCAGGTGAAAAAGGCAGGGCCGAACCTCTCGACTTCGAGGGCTGGGCGAAGAGGGCTGAGAGGGAGTACCT